>JAEFBC010000071.1 GCA_016292155.1 Saccharofermentans sp.
CTTGCCGCTCTTAAGGTAAGCAACTGCATTTACGTGTGTGTGCTCGCCTGAACCAGCAACTCCCGGAAGAGGTTTTGCGTTGAAGCTGACATCAAGACCATGGAGTCTGAAGATCTCCTTGATGATGATTCTTGCGATGAGCTCATAGTCAGCGCCCTGGAGTGCATCTGAATACTTCCAGTCAACTTCAAGCTGCTCCATGATGAAGTGGAATTCACCTGAAGAATTGAGGGAAGCCTTAACACCGCCGACTTCCTTGTGACCCATCTCAGGGTTGAAGCCGTAGTTATCAAGAGTGAGGATAACCTGCTCGAGAGCTGTTCTTACAACACCCTTTGTACGCTTCCAGTAAGATTCCTTAAGTTCCTGTGAGATAGAGAGCTGTTCTGTGCTGATGATCTCATCAGGTGAATTTACCCAAAACTCGAGTTCTGTAGCTGTAATGAGCGTGATATGGTCGAGTTCATCGGGAGTAAAGCCGTATTCGGCACAAAGAGCACTGTCATTAAGGAAACGGTCCTTGATAGTGTTCTGGAAATACTCTGAACTCTTGCGCAGAATGGATCTGGAGCAGACCAGATCTCCGTTATGTGTAAGGAAAGAGGGGATACGGAGCGTTCCGACAGGCTTGCCTGTCTCAAAATCCATGTGCTCGTAGTTATAGTCAACATACCAGATGACATTAATGTCAGGGATGAGGTCAACTTTACCGTCGTTCAATGTTGCAATACCGGGGAGAACAACGGATGAACCGTCAGTTTGGACTGCCTTGCCATCGATATAGTTCTCGATGTTATCGATAAAATCAGCGATCGGGATCTTCTCATCAGTGTCGTTGCCCATGAGGTCAACAGCTGCCAGAGATACAAATTTTACCTCGGGATGAGCACTTAAGATGTTTCTTAAATCCTGTGCTGAGTGGTTAAGTGTCGGGATTACGTAAAGTAAATCGGGAATTACATGGAATTCAATCATAAAGTAGACCTTCTTCTAATATAATAGGGAGATTGTATCACAATTATACTTTTAGAGTATATAAATCTGGTTTTTAATGATATTATTTTCAAATACATTGTTTTTATCGTAATATAATCAGAAATAAGGGTTTTGAAGGAGTATCTGATGATCCTGTCGGCAATAAAGAGCATTTTTGATATTGATAATGTCGGTAAGAGGTGGGGAGTAAGGATCCTCTACCTTGTTACGCTGCTCATTAATGCCGGAATCTACTTTAATCCGTGGGCTGACAGCGATTTTACGCCGTTAAACAACTGGATGAACACATTCTACAGCCTTACGGAATATGACCCCGTCGCTTATGATAATCTCCTGGCATCTGTGCCTATTTCGAGCGGAAATGTTGTTTTCGTTATCACGGTTCTTATCGGTGAGCTCGTTTATCTGGCATCTGCATATATTTATGCTGCAGTTTATGTCAGGAATTACAGGCTTGAGAAGGCTGCCATTGTAAAAGAACACGGCCCGGATGCAATAAACTACGCTGTTGCGAGCCTTCCGGACGAACCGATCAAGATCTCCAAGCTTATCGGCAGACTTTTGCTGATAATGCTCGTGACTACGGTTGTGGCATTGCCTTTGCTTACGATTTCCATGTATTTCCTGTTCTTTGTGCTTATCGGTCTGCCTTTTATTTTTACGGCTCCGGTAGCTTATCTGTCAGGTGACAAAGGACTTTTCAGCTCAATCCCTTATGTCTGCAGGCTCTCAAGGAAATATTACTTTATCAACATGAGGAGCATTGCCATCATTCTGGTAGCTGTTCTTATCGTTGATTTCGGTGTTCCTTATCTGGCAAACATATCTTTGACAGCATATTACATAATCGATGCGGCCGTGACGACATGGCTCTGGCTTGCGATCGCGCGCCTTGCCGCGCTCTCGTATTGCACCATGAAAGACTATCCGATCGGCGGCGGAAGAAGGAATATGGCGATCTGACGCCCGGCAAACTGTTCAAAGCGACAATAAATAGACAGATTTGATTAAAAAATCTTATTAGCGTGTCATTGTTTTTGCGCGTATTTATAATTATTATTATTGAGTTCGATAATTTTTTGGAGGTTCAACAGTATGGACGTAAATGAGAAAGCAATTAAGATGCATGAAGAGTGGGGCGGTAAGATCGAAGTTATTGCCACAGCTCCCGTTGGTTCTAAGGAAGAACTCGCTATCGCTTATACACCTGGTGTAGCAGCTCCTTGCCTTGAGATTCAGAAGGATGTTGACCTCTCTTACAAATACACAAGAAGACACAACCTTGTTGCAGTTGTTACAGATGGTACAGCTGTACTCGGCCTTGGTGACATCGGACCTGAAGCAGGTATGCCTGTTATGGAAGGTAAGTGCGCACTTTTCAAGGCTTTTGGTGATGTAGACGCATTCCCTCTCTGCATCCGTTCAAAGGACGTAGATGAGATCGTAAACACAGTAGCACTTCTCGCTGGTTCTTTCGGTGGTGTAAACCTCGAGGACATCTCAGCTCCGAGATGCTTTGAGATCGAGAAGAAGCTCAAGGAGAGATGTGACATCCCGATCTTCCACGATGACCAGCACGGTACAGCAGTTATCACACTCGCAGGCCTTACAAACGCTCTTAAGATCGTTGGCAAGAAGATGGAAGACATCCACGTTGTAGTTAACGGCGCAGGCGCTGCTGCTACTGCTATCACAAAGCTTCTTATCTCCAGAGGCCTCAAGAACGTTATCCTCTGCGATCGTAAGGGCGCTATCTATGAGGGCAGAGAAGGCCTCAATCCTGCTAAGGAAGAGATGGCTAAGATCACAAATCCTGATAAGAAGGCAGGCTCTCTTGCTGACGTTATCGTTGGTGCTGACGTATTCATCGGCGTTTCCGCTCCGGGCGTTCTCACCGCTGATATGGTAGCTACAATGGCTAAGGATCCGGTTGTTTTCGCTTGCGCTAACCCTGTACCTGAGATCCTTCCTGATGAAGCTAAGAAGGCAGGCGTTGCAGTTATGGCTACAGGCCGTTCTGATTTCCCGAACCAGGTTAACAACGTTCTCGCATTCCCCGGTATCTTCCGCGGTGCTCTCGATGTAAGAGCTTCTGATATCAACGACGAGATGAAGATTGCTGCAGCTAACGCTATCGCAGGCATTGTTTCTGACGCTGAGCTCAATCCTGATTACATCCTTCCTGATGCGTTCGACGCAAGAGTCGGTAAGGCTGTTGCCGCTGCTGTTGCACAGGCAGCCCGTGATACAGGCGTTGCAAGAATCTGAATACACTGAATTAAAGCAACAATCTCCCGCAATTTTGTTGCGGGAGATTTTGTAATATATAGAAAAGGAGTTTCCACATGATAGACGATTTAGAGCTTTTAAGACTTATTGAGAACAATGCCAGACTTTCTGCGGATGAAATAGCCGTAATGCTTGGCACGACCGCCGCCGATGTGGAAGCCGAGATCAAGAGACTTAAGGATGAGAATATCATCTTAGGTTATAACACGATCATCAACTGGGAAAAGCAGGCACCTGATAACTGCATCGGTATGATCGAAGTAAGGATCACACCTGTTAAGAATAAGGGTTATGACCATATTGCCCAGATCTTGAGCAAGTACGATAAGGTTACTGCATGCTATCTTATGAGCGGCGGCTTTGACCTCATGATCATTTATGAGGATAAGAGCCTCAGAGATATCGCTACTTTCGTAACGGAGAAGATTGCTCCCATGGAGGGTGTTCTCTCTACGACAACACACTTTATCCTTAAGAAATATAAGGCCAATGGTATAATCTACGATAATCCGAATACAGACGACAGGCAGGCTATCATCTTATGAGTTTTGATTATGAATCCAAGATTTCCAAGGCTGTCCAGGCAGTTCCGCCTTCAGCTATAAGGAAGTTCTTCGACCTTGCAAACGAGATGCAGGGTCACGTTATTTCTCTTTCTATCGGTGAGCCTGACTTCGTTACACCCTGGTCGATCAGAGAAGCTGCCATTAATTCGATTATTGACGGCTATACTCACTATTCGCCCAATTCCGGTTATATCGATTCCAGAAAAGCCATTGCTGATTATCTCAAGAGAAGATATGGTGTTTCTTACGATTACAACACAGAGATCTTCATTACCGTAGGCGGTTCTGAAGGTCTTGACCTCGCTGCAAGGGCTCTTATCAATCCAGGCGATGAGGTAATTATCGTTGAGCCTTGTTTCGTTGCTTATAAGGCAACTGTAGAGTTTGCTCACGGTGTTCCGGTTATCGTCGAGACAAAGCCCGAGAACAACTACAAGCTCATGCCCGAAGAGCTTGAGTCAGCAATTACCGATAAGACAAAGTATGTTATCGTCGGATATCCCAATAATCCTACAGGCGCCATCATGACACTTGAGGATTGGGCTAAGATCAAGGATGTCCTTATGAGACATCCTGAGATCATTGTGCTTTCCGATGAGCTCTACTGTGAGCTTAACTATCTTGACGGCAAGCCTGCATCACTTGCACAGTTTGCAGAATTAAGAGACAGAGTTGTTATGGTTAACGGCTTTTCAAAGTCTTATGCCATGACCGGTTTCAGAATAGGATATCTGGCAGGTCCCCATGAGCTTATCGCTCCTATGGTTAAGATACATCAGTACTGCATCATGTGCGCACCTTCCACATCACAGCTTGCTATTGTTGAAGCAGCTATGAATGCTGATGATGAAGTTAAGAAGATGCGTGATGAATATAACCACAGAAGGAGAATTATCGTACAGGGCTTAAGGGACGCAGGCCTTGACTGCTTCACGCCCTACGGCGCTTTCTATGCATTCCCTTGCATCAAGTCTACGGGAATGACATCAGAAGAGTTCTGCGAGAAGCTCCTTCTCGAAAAGCATGTCGCTATAGTTCCCGGAAATGCTTTCGGCAAGTGCGGCGAAGGTTTTGTACGTATCAGTTATGCTGCTTCGTTGGAAGACATCAAGGAAGCTATGAGATTAGTTAAAGAATTTGTTGAAGAACATAAGGGGTAATCAATGCTTGAATTTGACAACATAAGACTCGATCTTGAATCTTACGAAGTGCCTGTAGCAGAGCTTAAGGATGCTCTTCATATTAGCCGCGTATCTGACCAGATAAGCGAATACGAGAACCGTATGCAGGAGCCTGACTTCTGGAATAATGTCGAGAAGGCTACTGAGATCCAGCAGACTTTGGGAAGACTTAAGAAAAAGGTTGAGAGCTACAACGCTCTTGTAGCAGAGCGCGAAGATCTCTTAGCTCTCTGTGAGCTTGCCAATGAAGAAGAGGACATGGATTCTCTTGAAGAGCTCAGGACTTCCACAGCTAAGTTCAAGGAAGACTTCGAAAAGATGCGTCTTGAGACTCTCCTTACGGGCCCTTATGATGCAAATAATGCAACAATTACACTTCATGCCGGCGCAGGCGGTACTGAGGCTATGGACTGGTGCTCCATGCTCTACAGAATGTACACCAGATGGGCTGAAAGCCATGGCTTTAGCGTTGAGGAATTAGACTATGTAGAAGGTGATACAGCCGGCATCCAGTCTGTTTCTGTCATGATCAAGGGCGATTACGCTTACGGTTTCTTAAGATCTGAGCTTGGCGTACACCGGCTTGTCAGAATCTCTCCTTTCGATTCTGCAGGAAGAAGACATACTTCATTTGCTTCATGCGAAGTTATTCCTGAATTGGACCAGAAGACTGAAGATGATATCAAGATCGATATGTCTGATGTCCGTGTAGATACTTACCGTGCAACAGGTAAGGGCGGTCAGCACATCAA
>JAEFBC010000072.1 GCA_016292155.1 Saccharofermentans sp.
AGAGATACCTGCATATTTTGCGGGACAGAAGTCTTTGGATGATGTAATCAAGATCATCAATGACCGTACACAAACATATATCAACGAGCGCGGCAGGAAGTAACTGTAAAATGCCCCCTGTTTTCATAGAATTCAGGGGGTATTCCATTATCAAAATGTTTTGATATAATGCTGGTATTAGTACAGTAATATGGGGACCGTGCTATTGGGGAATAATACGATAGGAGTTAATCATGCAAATGAAGAGACTGGTCTCCGCTGCATTGGCAGCGGTTGTTTGCATTACTTCGATACTGGCAGCAGGGTGCGGCAAACAAAACAAAAGCAAGAAAACAATTTCTGCCAAGGATACATGGTATTCGCTGAAGCAGGTAAATATCGGCGAGAAGTATTCAGAAGCTCCTGATATTGATATGTCATATTCAGAGTTTGTAGGGTATTCAAATGGCAATCTGATCTTCTTTGTCAACGCGACACGTATGATGCCGAAAAATATACCTGAAGGAAAAGCCGTCGCTGATTACATTGAGTATTCACTTGAGATCCTGGATAGCAACGGCGATATCATTAATCTGATAGACCTTAAAGATACAGTCTTAAAATCAGGCATTGTAACTATACCTGATGAAGAGATGGAAAAGTTCCGTGAAGGGTGGGAAAGGGCGTATCCGAAATATAAGGATAAGTTTGTTGAGCCGACTATAGATTGGGGTATTACGAACAGGTTTGATATTACGGACAAGAATATAACTGTTACTGTGGAATCTTATTACCCGGACTATGATTACCAGGGCATGGAGGCCAGAATATACAAATTTGTTTTCGACCTGACAAGCGGTGAACTGGTCTCCGTTAAGAAAAAGGAAGCCGCAGAATATTTTGAATCAGATGATGATACTTCTTATGTCGCGAAAGAATTTAACTTTGAAGGATATAACGTTAAAACTTTCTGGACATTTGCAGAAGATGAAGAAACCCTCTCATTAACAGTTACTACACCCGACGGTAATGTAACCTCATATCCCATGTCTGAGCTGATTCCTGATGCCAAAGTAACTTATGTGCCCGGAATGCTCTATTTGGGAGAAGGCAAGGTCTTTTTTGAAGCGGGTACAGACGTTTACAGCGTCCAGAGATACTATGAGTTCGATCTTAACAACGGCGCGATCAAGCCGTACCTGCAGGATGTCTCTAACATAGAGTACGATCTTTATAATGCGGGTTATGTTGACGGCGTGGGAAACGTAGTCGCGAATTCTGACGGCATACAGAAGATCGACGTCAGGGAGAACAAGGAAACTGAAGTGTTATCTTTTGACTGCTGTAATATCAATCGCGCCTTAGTTCAGAACCTTATGTTTTTGTGCATGACTGATAAAAAGATATATCTGATCTCTGAGTCTGAACAGAGGGCAAGTTTTTATCCGTCAAGCGGCAAAGAACCGAGAAAACTGTATATCCTGTCAAAAGAAGACACCAATCCGAATGCCGGAAAAAAGGTGTTGAATCTGGCTTATGTGGATTATCTCTCGTATTCCGCAAATGAAGCCATTTGTGAGTTTAATGAGACAAACAAAGATTACTTCATCCGGATCGACGACAGCTATTCGGTCGACACCAGGATCACTGAGAGCGGCATCAATTACAATGATCCGGATTTTGAGGCGAAAAAAGTAAAGCTTATGTCAGAAGCCACGTATCAGCTGTATGCTGATATTACTGTCGGCTCCGGTCCTGACATAATCATGAATGCCGCTAAATACTCGAATCTGAACAGCGGTGAATGCTTCATCGATCTGAAGAATGAGATCAGCAGTGATGGTTTTTTCGCTAATGTTCTTGCTGCATCAGAAACAGACGGTAAGATCTACCAGTTCCCTCTGGCGGTAAAAGCGATTGGAATAATAGCCAGAAAGAGTGATGTCGGAGCTGATCAGTATGGCTTTACATTCAAGCAATATAAGGAATTTGTGAAGGGACCTTGTAACGGTAAGGATCCGCTTGATAAGACGCAACTGATATTCCTGGAGACCTGCATGCGCAGTGTTCAATCAGGAATGACGGATGGCAAGAACGCGAATTTTGATAATGAGGATTTTCGCGATCTCGCAGAATATACCGCACAGAATATCATCGATCCTGCACCTAATAATGAAGTGATATGGGTTGAACCTATCGACAGTAAAAGCTTTGCTCCAACCTATAATGAGTTCTTCGGATTTCCTTATCTCATATATTGTTATGCGGATTACATTTCTGACTTAAGGGTATTAGGCGTTCCGACAAGGGAAGGAAAGGGACCGACACTCTCAGTCGACAGTTCTGTTGCAATCTCGGCTCATACCAAAGAGAAAGATGCCTGCATCACATTTGTAAACGTACTGCTCTCTGAAAATATCCAGTATGATTATGCCTACGGTGAAGGATATACACCTGTCCGTAAAACTGCATTTGAGAAATACGGGTATGATACTGTTGATGACGTAAATAAGACGTATGAGAGATATAAGGAGTTTTATGAGCCGGAAGAGCTGAAGGAACATGGTTATCCTATGCATACACTTGACCGGTCAGTCGTATCAGATTATGAGACCATGATCGGATACTGCGATTCGATATTGACTTCAGATTCGGCTCTCGACATGATCGTAAAGGAAGAGATACCGGCATATTTTGCAGGTCAGAAATCATTGGACGAAGTTATTAAGATAATAAATGACCGTGCTAAAACTTATTTGAACGAGAGAGGTTAAATGCGGTCCTTGGCAAAAAACTGTTGACTTTTTGGGCAACAAGTATTATTTTTGTCATAACAATCAAACCGTTGATGCGGAGATAAAGATAGTAGCAGGCCATACAGAGAGCTTCCGTTGCTGAGAGTGAAGCTGGAACCGGATTATCAAATGGACCGCGGAGGGTGCATTAAATGTGCAACGTTCGACTCGCGTAAGCAGTCCGGGATATGTTGGTATCCTTTGAGTGTGCGTCTCACAAACGCAAAGCCAGGGTGGCACCGCGGATTAGCATTTAATTCGTCCCCGGCAGGAACACTATAATTCCTGCTGGGGATTTTTTATTTCCGGCAGACAACCAACCGGAAGGAGAAAGAAAAAATGATTAAGCAGGCAATCGAGAAGATCGTAAACAAGGAAGACCTCACATACGAAGAGGCTTACGAGACAATGAACGAGATCATGGGCGGCATGTCCACATCCACCCAGAACGCTGCATTCCTCGCAGCACTTTCCACCAAGAGCGCAAGATTCGAGACTATCGATGAGATCACAGGATGCGCAGCAGCAATGCGTGAGCACGCAATGAAGGTCGACAAGGGCGGAATGGAAGTCCTTGAGATCGTAGGAACAGGCGGAGATCGTGCAGGAAGCTTCAATATCTCCACAACATCCGCATTCGTTGCAGCATCAGCAGGCATCAAGATCGCTAAGCACGGCAACCGCGCAGCATCTTCAAAGTCCGGTACGGCTGACTGCCTTGAAGCTCTCGGTGCAAACATCAACTTAGAGCCTGAGAAGTGCGTCGAACTCCTTAAGGAAGTTGGCTTCTGCTTCTTCTTCGCACAGAAGTACCACACATCAATGAAGTATGTAGGACCTATCCGTAAGGAATTAGGCTTCAGAACAGTTTTCAATATCCTTGGACCTTTGACAAACCCCGCTACACCTGACTTCTATCTCTTAGGCGTTTACGATCAGTATCTTGCAGAACCTATCGCTCATGTATTAAAGTCTTTGGGTGCAAAGCGCGCCCTGGTCGTATACGGCGAAGATAAGCTCGATGAGATCTCAGTATCTTCAGAGACATTCGTAGCTGAGCTTAAGGAAGACGGAACGATCACAACATACGAGATCAAGCCTGAGGACTTCGGCTTTGCAAGAGGAAAGAAGGAAGAGATCGTAGGCGGCACACCTGCTGAGAATGCTGAAGTTACAAGAGGCATCCTCGAGGGTAAGATCACTGACGTAAGAAAGAGCGTCGTATGCATGAACGCAGGCGCTGCGATCTATGCAGCAGGCAAGGCTAAGACGATCGAAGAAGGTGTCGGCCAGGCCAAGCACCTTATCGAGAGCGGCGAGGCACTTGCAAAACTCAACCAGTTTGTTGAAGCTTCAAATAAGTAATTTTCGGAAGGATAGACCATGTCAGATATTCTCGAACAGATAGCAGAGCATAACAGAAAGATATACCTGGACAGAAAGCTCGACGTATCTCTTTCAAAGGTAATGGACAAGGCATTTGCCATGCCCGGCACAGGCTTTGCTTTCGAGAAGAAGCTTGCGGAAAAAGGCATGAGCTTCATCTGCGAGTGCAAGAAAGCTTCTCCTTCCAAGGGCATCATCGCAGAGGATTTTCCTTATCTTGATATCGCGAGAAGCTACGAGAAGGCCGGTGCTTCATGCATCTCGGTCCTCACCGAACCCAAGTGGTTCATGGGATCTCTGGACTATCTTGAAGAGATAGCTTCTGAGGTCAGCATTCCCGTTCTCCGCAAGGACTTCACGATCGATGAATACATGATCTATGAGGCAAGGGCAAGAAAGGCATCGGCAGTGCTTCTTATCTGCTCGATCCTTGATTCAAACACGCTCGGCAAGTATATCAGGCTCTGCGACGAACTGGAGCTCACGGCTCTTGTAGAAGCGCACGATAAGAATGAGTGCGACATGGCTCTGGGTGAAGGCGCAAGAGTTATAGGCGTTAACAACAGGAACTTAAGAGATTTCACGGTAGATCCCACGAATTGCTTAAGGCTCAGGGATTATATCGGTGATAAGGCGCTTTTCGTTGCCGAGAGCGGCGTAAAGAGCAGGGAAGATGTAGCAGAACTGGAGCGCTCAGGCGTTGATGCCGTCCTTATCGGCGAATCGATGATGAGAGCTTCGGATAAGACAGAGTTTCTGAATTCTTTGAAAGGAATATCGTGATGTTTGGCACAGAACTTAAGATCTGCGGACTTTCGAGACTTGAAGATGTTATCGCCGTAAACAGACACGGTGCCGATTATGCAGGCTTTGTCTTTTTCAAGAAGTCGAAAAGATACATAGATCCCTACCAAGCCGGTGAGTTGATTGAACTCTTAAGGTCTGATATAAAGTCTGTTGGTGTTTTTATGGATGAGCCATTAGACAGCGTTATCTCGGCAGCCAGATTAAGCGGCGTTGAGATGATCCAGCTCCACGGACATGAGTCAGACGAATACGTCGAGTACGTCAAAAGAACTCTGGGACGCCCCGTTATCAAGGCATACAAGGCCACCGAGGAAGGCGCTCTCGAGAAAGCAGCCGTAAGCAATGCCGACTATGTCATGATCGACTCGGGTGCAGGGTCCGGTAAGAAATTCGACTGGAGCATCCTGAAGGATTTCAAGAGGGACTATTTCCTCGCAGGGGGACTTGATCCCGAATCCGTCGGGGAAGCGATCAGAACACTTGAACCGTTCGCGGTAGATGTCAGTTCAGGCGTCGAGACAGACGGCATCAAGGACGAGAAGAAAATAGCTGAATTCATTAAAGCAGTAAGGTACGGGAGGTAAATATGCCTGATTCAAAAGGAAGATTCGGAATACACGGTGGACAGTATATCCCCGAGACTCTGATGAATGCTGTAATCGAGCTTGAAGAGGCTTATAACCATTATAAGAACAATCCTGAGTTCAATAAGGAACTCACGGAGTTATTGAATGAATATGCGGGACGTCCGTCGAATCTCTACTATGCGGAGAAGATGACCAAAGACCTTGGCGGCGCAAAGATCTACCTCAAGAGGGAAGACTTAAACCACACAGGATCCCACAAGATCAACAACGTCCTTGGCCAGGCCCTTCTTGCAAAGAAGATGGGCAAGACAAGACTCATCGCTGAGACCGGCGCAGGCCAGCACGGCGTTGCCACAGCTACGGCAGCAGCGCTCTTCGGCATGGAATGCGTTATCTTCATGGGCAAGGTCGACTGCGAGCGCCAGGCTCTTAACGTATACAGAATGAAGCTCCTTGGCGCTGACGTCATTCCAGTAACATCCGGCACGGCTACACTTAAGGACGCCGTATCAGAGTGCATGCGCGAATGGACCACAAGGATCGACGACACGCACTACTGTTTAGGCTCAGTCATGGGTCCTCATCCGTTCCCGACGATCGTAAGAGATTTCCAGGCTGTGATCTCCCGTGAATCCAAGGCACAGATGCTCGAAAAGGAAGGCCGTCTGCCTGACTACGTTCTCGCGTGCTGCGGCGGCGGTTCGAACGCCATCGGTTCTTTCTACCACTATATCGAAGATAAGGACGTTAACCTCATCGGCTGTGAAGCTGCAGGCAGAGGCATCGATACTTTCGAGACCGCTGCGACAATCAACACGGGCAGGCTCGGTATCTTCCACGGCATGAAGTCCTACTTCTGCCAGGACGAGTACGGCCAGATCGCTCCTGTTTATTCGATCTCCGCAGGCCTCGATTATCCGGGCATCGGTCCTGAGCACGCTATGCTCCACGACACCGGAAGAGCACAGTATGTTGCAGTCACCGACGATGAAGCAGTAAATGCATTCGAGTACCTTTCCAGAATGGAAGGCATCATCCCGGCTATCGAATCGGCACACGCGGTAGCCCATGCGATTAAGCTCGCTCCCACGCTCCCCAAGGACAAGATCATGGTGATCACGATCTCCGGCAGAGGCGACAAGGACTGCGCTGCTATCGCACGTTACAGAGGGGAGAACATCAATGAGTAATATAGCTAAAGCATTTGAGAACGGTAAAGCGTTCATTCCTTTTATAACCTGCGGCGACCCTGATCTTGAGACGACTGCTAAGTGCGTCGTAGAGATGCAGAAGGCCGGAGCTTCACTTGTCGAACTCGGCATTCCTTTCTCAGATCCGACCGCTGAAGGCCCGGTCATCATGGAGGCGAGCCTCCGCGCATTGGAAGGCGGATGCACCACGGATAAGGTTTTCGAGATGGTAAGAAAGCTCAGGGGCGAAATGGGCGTTACGATCCCAATGGTCTTCATGACATACGCAAATGTCGTATTCTCATACGGAATCGAGAGATTCTGCCAGAAGGCTTCTGAAGTCGGCATCGACGGCTTCATCCTGCCCGACGTGCCTTATGAGGAGAAGGAAGAGTTCGATTCCATCTGCAGAAATTACGGCATCGACCTTATCTCCCTGATCGCTCCCACATCAGAAGAGCGCATCTCCATGATCGCCAGAGAGGCTTCAGGCTTCATCTACATCGTATCCAGCCTCGGCGTAACAGGCGTAAGAAGCAAGATCACAACAGACATCCCGGCTCTCTGCGCAGCAGTTAAGGCAGCAACATCTGTTCCGTGTGCGATCGGCTTCGGAATCTCAACTCCGGAGCAGGCTGCTTCCATGTCCAAGAGCGCTGACGGCGTTATCGTAGGTTCTGCGATCGTAAAGATCGTCGCCCAGTATGGCAAAGATGCACCTTCGCATGTCGGAGAGTATGTAAAGACGATGGTGGACGCCATTAAGTGATTTTCAGACAATAATACATAAAATGACTGATAAAAGCAGGAGGACAGGTGTGTCCTCCTGTTGTTTTTTCGCGTTTACCCAGTCCGTGACCTAAAAAATGTTGGTGTAAGATAGTACTATCCCATCGTAAGGAGGATTCGAAAATGGACCAGATCAAGATAGGCGCTTTGCTTAAGGAATTAAGGAAAGACCACAATCTTACTCAGGAACAGATCGCCGATAAGTTCGGTGTATCACAGAGATCAGTTTCGCGATGGGAAAACGGGAACACGATGCCGGATATCAGTATTCTGATTGAGCTTGCCGACTTCTACGATGTTGACCTTCGCGAAATATTAAGAGGCGAAAGGAAGGCTGTCAACATGAACGAAGATCTTAAAGAAACATTGGCATTGGTATCAGACTACACGAACGAAGAGAAGAAGAAGATCGCAAGAGCTATCATCGTTAAGATAGGCGTAACGGCATTGGCATTTGTCTTGCTCGGAATAATAGTCCTTTTCCGCCTTGAGAGCAGCTGGTTTTGGCATCAGACAGCCGAACTGTGCCTCACACTCGGCATTACATATCAGATTTTTAACATTACCGAGCTTCTGCAGCTGACGGGAAAACTCCGCAAAAAAGATGAGGGCAAGTGCATTGCTGTAGCGATCGTTGTATTCATGGCATTGAACATACTGACCATGGCGGTTGAGTATTTTATCTGAGCTTTAAGTGGTTTGCTTCGAAAATCAGGCGGAATGAACGGCGCCGCCTGAACTTTAGCCTGAAGTTTGGCCCAAAACAGCCCATTTTCCAGGCGGAACTCTAGGCTTCGCCTGAACTTTAGCCGTGCATTTTTGAGGAGATTTCTTATCGTTTTCTGCAAATGTGAATTTTGACTTTTTGAGGGGGGCTTTTTGATTGAAATGCCCCCTTTATTTATATATAATAACAACTCGGAAACTTTATTTCATTCCACCAACAAATTCCTTGAAAGGAAAGGAGAAATAGACATGATTTATTCAACAGAGATCAAGAACATGTGCTCTGTTCATCAGGGTGTTCATCACGGTGCTGCACCGA
>JAEFBC010000073.1 GCA_016292155.1 Saccharofermentans sp.
GTTGGTGCCGGAGCAGCTCATGATTATCTTTTCGAGGTTGTCGATATCCTGGGAAGAGAAGATGATACGGTGATCGTTAGGGTCTCCGCCGCCCGCGAAATAGTTTCCGTATCCGTCTCCGTTAATGTAACTGAGAGCGGCTTCTGCGCCCTTCCTGAAAGCGCTGCGGTTTACGACAAGTGTTCCGCCTGTTGCCAGATCGTTCTGTATTTCATCTGACAGCAACAGTTTTACAAATTCTCCGCATGCATTTACGTCTTTTGCCTGCGCTGATACGGCGACAGAGAATTTCGGGTTTACCAGTGGGCCACGGCCGTCAGCGGAAGGGTATCCCAAGATTGCGGGGCATCCCTGAAGCTCTGCTGAGGTTACCATGTAATCAAAAGGATCAAAGCAATTCACGCGTCTTGCCCGGGGAGCGGATTCCGGTTCTTCCAAATAGCTGGAAGTAAAGTCACCCCAGTTCTTTGATTTCTCGCAGACGTTATCTTTTACAAAGGTCGCGAGCTCTTCAAATTCAGGACCGGAAAAGTCGGCTTTGCCGTTTACGATGAACTTGTCACGCATCGCGTTGAAGAGCAAAGCGAAATAGTACGGCTGTCCATATTTGATGATGTCATTACCGTTGAGGGACTCGTTCAGGAATTTTGCGTATTCGGCTGTCGTAAAACCTGTACCTGAGGCGCCGGCATATTCCTGCTTTGTCTGGATGCCGCAGATTTCAAAAGTGACCGGAAGGTTATAGATCTTGCCGCCGGTCCTGCATGCGTCGATTATGCCGGAGAAGTATTTTGAAGAGTCAAGGCTGTCAAAGAAAGGCGTCAGATCAGCAAGATAATTATCGCTGTTAAGCTGGCCTAAATAGGCGGCATTGAGCAGTATATCAGGACCATTTCCGCTCATTATGTCTGTTGCGAGCCTGGTGCCCAGTCTTGAACTGATATTAAGATCTGCCATGAAAAAATCGTCATCGCTCGAAGCTGAAGATCTCTCCGCGAGAGACTGATCGTAGCGGTTCGTCATCTCGATATAGTAGCTGCCGTTAGTGTTATTGAATTTGGTTATGGCGTCGCCGATCCTGCCATCGCTCAGTGATTCTGCAGAATACATCTCGAGCACTGTCTTTCCGGCGTGAGGATTCTTCTTCGCTTTTGTCAGTTCAACGATCTCAAACCTGCTGTGATCGGAATCCTGGCCATAGACGTACCTGCTGTTGTCTTCACCGGAAAGGAGAATAGTATCGCCTTTGATGTCGGATATCTTAAGACTGTTGAGTTTATAGATGTTTATTCCGCAGTTGCTGAAATCAAAGTATTCTTCGAACTTTTTGGTCTGGAAATCGACCTTTGATATACCGGTTGAGGAAGGGATATAGACGGAGCCGTCGGAACCCCGGCAAGAGTCGGCACATCTGTCTATGTCGATCCATTCGTATTCCGTAAGATCTGCATATTTCAGAGTCAGAGCCTTAAGATCCAGCTCGTAGAATTTGGTCTGGATACCGGTTTTTATAGGGATTACCGCAGTGGAAGCGTCCTTCAACGCGATGAAATAGATCATCTCGATGTTGTCTGCTTCCTCTTTTAGCTGGACGGTATTCTCGCTTCCGTCAGGAGATGTTACTTTAAGATCGTAATAGCTCAGATGGGCATTAACATCAAATTTCCAGTCAGCTACTATGGTGTATTTGCCGAGCTTATATATGGCAAACGGGGCTGTTCCTTCGGTAGGATCATAAGATCGTGTCTCGATCAGCTTGCCGGTATCAGCAGAAATAACATTCTCCTTGAAAAGGATCTCAGTCCCGTCGTGCTCTGTATATCGCTGGAAAACCTTTCCTTCGGAATAGGATGTCTGGCTCATGCCGGAACCCGGAGCTATGCCTTCCCAAAGATCTATGGTCTGAGTGGTTTGCTTTGTTCCCCTGTCGATGACGGATGCATAAGCAAATGTAAATTCCTGGCTGCTCCAATCGCCGGAATAATCAACAGGGCGGACGTATTCGCCGGTTGAACTGACAACCAGATACTTATCGTCATATCCGACAAGCCATTGCTGAATGTGTTCTATTTCCTTAGTCTTATCAAGCGGCGGTGTTAGATCATACTGCATGCTGTCAAACCACGGAGTATCTTCAGTGATCTTAGTGCCGCTTGTTTTCTTCTGCTGGTCCTGCTGATTCTGATTATTCTTTTTCTTGCCGCATGCAGTCATTGACAGGACTATACTAACTGCCAATAGTGCAGAAACAACCTTCAAAACTCTTCTGTTCATGTTAACTGCTCTCCTAAATTCCCATATAAGAAGTGTTTTCGAAAAAATACTACCAAATGTTCCTTGATTTACTTGCGTTCATCCAGGATCTTCTGAACCCTGTTCTGGGCTACCTGTATTACTGAGTCCAGATCTTTCTGGCCTGAGAAATATGCGGGCATTTCTTCGATCAGGACTATGGTTATTTCCGGATCTCCCGAAGCGCAATAAGAGCAGTTCGAGATTATCTTCTCCAGGTCATCAATGTTCCTATCAGTGAATGTAACGCGGTTTTTGGCGTAATCAAGATCGGAGTAACTGTTATAAAATTTATCGGAGTTTGTGTATTCGAGATCTCCGGCTGATGCTTTCCTGAATGCTTCGCGGTTAAGAACAAAACCTGACATAGCAGCCTTTGTCTGAATCTCTTTGCTCATGATGATCTTAACGAATTCACCGCAGGCATCAATATCAACTGAGTGTGCAGAAATAGCAACAGAAGTTTTGGCTGAGACTGAAGGACCGCGGCCATCTGAGGAAGGTATTCCCAAAAAGCGTTCTGCGCCTCCCAGATCAACAATATAACTCAGATACTCGTATGTGCTTCCGCAGGACTTTGCCATTGTTCCCAATTCCCGCAATGTATCATCGGTAATTTCCGTACCGGTGTCAGGCTGCTCCGGGACATTATCCTTGACGAATCCTGCAAGTTCAGCAAAGGCGGGATTAGTGAAATCAGCTTTGCCGTCAGCGATGAACTTATCGCGCATAGCGTTGAAGAGCTCGAGAAAATAGTATTTCTGCTCATTGTGCAGGACATCTGTGCCGTTTAATTCTCCATATAAGAATTTCTCATACTCAGCTATAGTAAAACCTGTGCCGGAGGCGACTTCAAAACCATGTTTTGTCTGTATTCCGGAAATGCTGTAGGTGACAGGCAGATTATAGAGCTTGCCGTCAGATTTAAACGCATCGATGATGTTTGTGAAATATTCAGACGAATCCGGAGTGCCGATATATGGTGTCAGATCAGCAAGATATTTACCGCTGTTAAGCTGATAAAGGGAAGCGGTATCTAAAAGTATGTCCGGACCGTTTCCGTCAATGATATCTGCTGCAAGCTGCGTGCCTTGCTTCGTATCATTATTGAGTTGAGACATGACGGCCTCATCTCTTGTTGCTGTAGGGTTTATCCCGGATTCAACCTGATCATAGCGGTCAGTAACCTCGATAAAGTATTTATCATTCTTTCTGTTGAATTCTGCGATAGCGTCACCAACAAATTCATAGTCATAATCGCTGCCTGTGTAAAGCTCTAAGATCGTCTTTCCTTCGTGCGGATTTTTCTCAGCCTTTGTAAGTTTGAATACCTCGAAAATTCCTTCTTCTCGGCTGTTTGAATTGAACGAACCTGAAAACCTTGTAAGAATAAAAGTGTTTCCGTTGATATTGACGAGATCAGATCCGGAAAGCTCGCTTCTGTTGACTCCGCAGTTACTGTAATTGAAGAATTCTTCAAGCTTTTTGGCTTTAAAGTTCAGCTTATAGATGCCGGTCTTTGTTTCGCGGTAAACGGTGCCGTCAGAACCGACATGCTCTCTTGCGTGAAAATCTTCAAGAAGCCAGCTGTAATCCTTTGCATCAGCTCTGGTTATTGTCAGTGATTTGAGATCAAGCTTATAAATGCTTTTTTCTGAATCTGTATATGCCGGGATGAGCGCGGTAGATTCATTTTCGAGACCGATGAATTTCATATAAGAAATGAGGTGATTGTCATCCTTAAGATCTACTGTAGTTGTATTACCGTCAGGAGCAGTTACGCGGAGATAATAACCGCCGGTCTCAGATGCCTCGTTATAAAAACTTTCTGCCTCTACGAAATAGCTTCCCAATTTATACGTTGAGGTAACCGATTCAACGTCGTGATCAGTCTCAGATACACTGATAACATCGCCGGTATCAGCGTCGAGGACTTTCTCATAACGGGTGCTTACGTAATTGTCGGGTTCTGTTTCCACAGTGGAAGTGTAATAGAACTTGATCTTTCCGTTAGATGCTGTGACTTTCTCGATGTCGTCTGATGTGCCCAGGCCCTCGCGGAGATCGATCGTACGGATGGTCTTGTCAGTCTCAAGGTCAATTACTGTTACGATCGCAATATCATATTCGTTGCCGCTCCAGGGGGAGTTCATTTCCCCGTTGTCGGGCTGTACGTATTGCCCGTTTGTCCTGATAAGGAGCCGCTTCTCATCACAACCGAGAACGTTCTGCTGAAGAATGTGTAATTCCTTTGCCTTGTCGACAGGTGCATCAACCACATAGGAACTGCATTCAAACCAGGGCGTGTCAGAGGTGATCTTCTTTCCGCTGCGCTTGTCTGTTTTATTCCTGTTGCATGCTGCAAAAGGCAGCACGACCGATACTGCCAATAGTGCAGAAACAGCCTTCAAACATTTTCTGTTCATGATAAACACTCTCCTTATATCCCCATATAAGATTCTTCAAATTTATATTATCAAATGCTTTGCCCGCAGTTTGCGGTATTTTTGCAACATTTTACATTATCAAATTGTATATAAGGCAAAGACTTTAATTCCCGGAGGGATATATGGGACATAGCAACAGGAAGATCAGAACTGCTTTGTATATAGGGATCGGCATAAGTATCCTTTTCGTGATCGTGCTTGCAATGGTCGTGCTTTATCCGTATTTCCTGGCAAAAGACATGAGATCAAAGGGCAGGGATCACGTGCAGAAGTACGCCACAGAATATGATCTCGATCATGGAGAGAAGAGAGACGTTCTTGATAACTGGAATATAGCGAAAAGATCGAAGAACGACGGTACAGTATTTCTTAGCATCTACAGGATCATGGGATTGGATAAGCCTGTGGATTATATGCATTTCGAAGTTTACGACAGCGAGGCAGATGCTGAAGTAGAGTATTTAAATCTCAAGAAAGAGTATCAGACATATAATTCGAATTTCCGGGACTGCAACGGATATTTCAAATCCGATGAACCTTATGTTGATGATGGAAAGGTATATACGATGGTGTTCCTTAAGGACAACATCATTATCTTTACGTATCTTTCCGTTGAGAGCTGCTATGCGGAAATGGAACCTGCACCCGTTGCCGGTGCAGACAGATCAGAAGAGCCGATTTCCAATCAGTTCGACAGGGCAAGCCTCGAGAACTATATCATCAAAAATCAGGATGCCATCAAGGTATACGTTTTGGAAATCCTGCTTAAGAGTTAAGCCTCCTTATCCGACATCTGCTCGTAAGTGATGCCATACTTGAGAGCGATATCTCTCGCATAAGAGCAGCAGTCAGGTTCGGCGCGCTTTAACATGAATGTATTCTTATCGTCTTTGCGCTCCATTATTATGCTTATGATATTGCCACGGCCGTCCCACTTGTCCATCTCAGGAATGTCCTTTGCGAGATCATGAAGATGCGTGTTGAAGATTACGTATGTGCCTTTCTCCTTAAGGACTCTTATGAGGTCCCTTGCAAGGTAGACACCGTCTGAAGATGATGTCGTCGAATAAGTCTCATTGAAGAGAATGAGAGTGTTGTCATCTGACTGGTTTACGATCTCCTTGACCCTGATGGCTTCCTCGCCGAGACGTCCGTAATTGATCGTAAGATTCTCATCTATCGGGAAGTGCGTAAGGATATTCGTAAAAGGCATTCCGGTAAAAGAATCCGCAGTAACGAACAGTCCGTGTGAAGCCATGACGGAAGCGATTCCTATAGCCTGTTCGATTATCGTCTTACCGCCTCTGTTAGGACCTGTGAGGATAAATATACGCTCGTCTTCTTTGAAGGTGAAATCATTCTTTACGATGTCTTTCACACCTTCGACTGCAAGCCTTACGTTGTATAAGCCCTTGATATCGAATCTTACATTCTCATCGATAACAGGGAAGCAGAGGTTATAACCCTTGTCCTTAAGACTTCTTCCGAATCTTGCCATTGCAAGATAGAATATCAGGCCTTCGTACATTCCGGTGAGCTCTTTGGTATCGCAGTCAGCATATTTGGTAAATGTCTTCTGTATATCGCTGAAGTGCTTCTTTAAGTGTCTCTGGAGCTTAGGCGCAATAGCCTGCAGAAGCGGATCGGGAACTCTTCCGAGCTTGGTTCCGGTCTCGAAAGGTGAGATCAGATTCATCGCTGTGAGCCTCTCGACAACACCGTATTTAGAGACAAGCTTATGAGGAACGAATTCTATCGCTGCAACGTTTTCAATATTGAAATCAGTCGTGAAATTAACGGCAATATAGGCTGCCTGTACGCCGCCCAGATCGTTATTCATGTCTTCCAGATCTTTCTTCAATGCGGAGAAGTCTTCCGAGTTTACGGTCTTATCAAGATCTTCGCGGAGCTTTATAAGACCTTCAGATCTGATCTCGTATTCATGGAGGCAGGATGCAAGCTTCTCGGTTACGTTAGTAAAAACTATCAGTTCTCTGATGTCTTCCAAAAGGTTATAGAGATTGACCTCATTTCTCCTCATCTGCTTATAGCTTCCGCCGTAGTATTTGAGTGCCATGATGTCGTGGGAGCAATTGCTTATCTTATCGCACAGTTCTTTATTGCCGATCAGGTCCTGAACGATGCTGCTTCTGAATCTTATGTCATCAGGTTCGGAAGGTATCTGCGAGAATATCTTCATTACGTTCTCACGGTCTTCCTTCACGGAACATGCGGAAGCAACGATATCTTCCAATGCCAGATCCTTAATTGTTTCCTTCGGTAATGCTATTGTCTTCTTTGAAGAACCCTGCGAAAAGAGTATGTCCATGATCTTGATCCCTGTTATGCATGCGCGGCTAAAACAACTTTTATATTCTATCATTATCAAAAGTCATTTTGCGAATAGAATGACGGGTGTAATGGTATAATCAGGTTGTTTATGTGGGATTTGCCAAGGCACTTTATTGGGGGATTTTATTATGAGTGCATATGATATCACCAAGCTGGCTTTTGTGGCGGCAGCGATCATTCTGATCATTATCGGAATATCTGGAAAATCAAGAAAGAAGAAAGCAGGCGACGATTTCGTAAAGCAGTTTAAAACGCAGCACCCGTTCGTCGATGCTGCAGCAGGCGTCATGATCACGGAATATGAAGAAGCCGTCGTTAACCGCGATACCACTTTCAAGATGTGGAAAGTAAGAGACATCGCTTTTGTTAACGTAGTGTCTGCGATGTCAGGCTTCGGAAAGTCGCAGAGATACATTAATTTCCTTGACTCAAACAAAGAACCGTTAGTTGGAGAACTGTTTGCACCTAAGGGCGTTGTGGTTCAGAACTATCAGAACAGCGACTATATATGTGTCATCGGTGATAACCAGGTAAATGATGTCTATGAACTTATAAAGAGACACAATACTTATACTAAGCTCTCAAAGGATGGCGTAGAACAGCCTTGAAGATCGCAGTGATACAGGCAAGCTCTCAATCAGGGAAGAATGAACTGATCTTAAGAACGGTCAAGA
>JAEFBC010000074.1 GCA_016292155.1 Saccharofermentans sp.
CTACAGAAGGGGCGGCGTTTACGCGAAGATCATTAAGGACGGACAGATCAAGGTCCTTCCAAACGGTTTCTTCGGTATGAACAAAGATGATAAGATCGTCGTCGGCACTGCAAAGTTCTTTAAACACTTAACTGATGAAGGTATTCTTGCTGATGCTTTAGTTTCTGATTCCTGCAGCGACTGGATGTATATGATGATCAGGCGCATTTCTGACCAGACTCAGCTTAAGTGCGGAAATCTTTCCGCTGTAACTCTTAAGCTCAATGGCTGATCTTATTTACATGGCTCATTAACGAGAGCTTTATTATCCTTCTTGCAGATCTCTCGATATCGTCCTTTGAGATAAGGCCTTTTTTATAGGCTCTCATTATCTTCCACGGAATATTGGGAAGACCCGGCATGATGAGATCGGTACCGGCCTTGCAGCAAAGTTCATCAAGACTCTCGTGGTGGCCTGTAGCAAACCAGTCTGTCATAACGATACCGTCAAAGCCCCATTCATTACGTAATATCTTAGTCTGAAGGTCGTAGTTAAGGGCAGTATAGACACCGTTGATCTTGTTATAGCTGCACATAACGGCTTCAGGGTGCTCAGATTCAACTGCTATCCTGAACGCCTTAAGATAGATCTCTCGTAAAGTCCTCTCATCAAGATTGGAAGAAGATACATTACGCTTAGTCTCAAGGTTGTTTGCCGCGAAATGCTTTATCGTCGGGTAGCATCCTTCTTTATCGTGAACGCCCTTGATAACGTATTTTGCCATTAGACCTGTGAGAAGAGGATCTTCTGAATAGTATTCGTAGTTTCTTCCGCACAGTGGGTTCCTGTGAATGTTCACTGCCGGTGCGAGCCAGAAAACAACACCGTATTCGTGCATTTCGGCTGCTACTGCGCTTCCTAACAATCTCGCATGGTTAACGCTCCATGTCTGAGCTACAACGGTCTCAGAAGGCCATGAAGTGCAGTACTGATAGAACAGCTCCTGATCCTTTGACTTATCGGAAGCAGATCCGAGTTTTGAGATCTTGTGTACATGCCTTAAAGCTTCAGGCAGAGTCGGAATTGCGAATAAGTTATGCTTAGGCTTAGTGGATATCTGAGTAAGATTAAGACCTTGAGGACCGTCAGCCATAGGCATAGCGTCGACACCTTTATGGAACAGTCTGGATGTTGTATATCCGACGGCTCCGAAAACCCTGTGTCTATAAGGACCTAAGTAAGTTCTTCCTACCAGGAGCTTGCTCATATCCCTGATTGTCAGGTTAGATACGATCCTGTCTATTTCAGAATTCTTCTCGAATTCAGGAACCATATATTTATGAGTTATGCATTTGATCTCAGAAGCTTTTATCCTGCCGCGTCTGATATCAGAAGGAATAGCGTTGTCACTCTTGTTATGAAGGAAGTAATCGATCTTACGGTCTGAAAGAGAGATGGCCTCAGTCTTTTCAGTAACGGCATCCTCATCAAGCTCAACAGCCAGCAAAGGCGTATCGTTCAGGCTGATAACATATTCACCCTTCTCGAGGACAAACTGATGGCTGTCGTTATCAAAGGCGGCAAAGTCTTTAAGATCAAAATCCAGTGAAATATAATCGCGCTTGCCGGGTTCGATGAGCATAGTCTTGGCAAAAGCCGCAAGACTGCGCTCTTCTCTGATCAGCTTGTTTTCGGGGCAGGATACAAAGAGCATGGCGACTTCTTTGCCTGCTTTATCGCCGTTGTTGGTTACCTTTGCGTTAACCGAGATCTTTGTCCCGCGGTTGGCGCAATAATCAGCCTCAGTATTAAATGTGGTGTAGCTAAGGCCGTAGCCGAAACTGTATCTGGGCTTGATGTTCTTTTTCTCGAACCATCTGTAACCGACAAAGATGCCTTCTCTGTAGTCTTCCTGGAGTATTTCGGGATTTCTTTCAGAGAAAGTGTCAGAAGAAGGGTAGTCTTCGTACTTAAAGCCCCAGGTGTCGGCAAGTCTTCCTGAAGGATTTACTTTTCCTGTCAGGATATCTGCAAGAGCATTTCCCGATTCCATGCCGCCCTGCATAAGAAGAACGACAGCAGAGAAGCTTATCTCATCGAGAAAAGATAGGTCTATAACAGCGCCGACGTTCAGAACGAGGATAGTATCTTTATAGTTCTCAGTAATGGAACGCATGAGACTGATCTCGTCTTCAGTGGCATAGTAATCGCCGGGAATGTCTTTTCTGTCAGCGCCTTCGCCGGCCTGTCTTGCAAGTACATAAACTGCAGTATCAGCGCCGGTGTTATCGTTTTTGGTAACGGGCCTTCCTGAAGGAAGATAGAACGGATTATCAGCCGCATAATCCATGTGCTGCATAAGAGGAACTTTGCGCATGGCTTTTTTTAGGTTCGTCTTATAAAGCGCAAGTTCTCTTTCAAAAAGTTCATCGTATTCATTGAGCCAGTCTTCACTGATAATACCGATGCCGGCATTCTTTAAGCCTTCTTCGATATTTACGTTGTATCTGGGGTTGTTCTCGCCTGAACCCGTGCCTCCGAAAACAGTATGCCTTGCGCCTGCGCCATATAAAGCAACTTTATTGGCTTTGAGCGGGAGGACGCCGTTATTTTCCAGAAGAACGATTCCTTCAGCACAGATCTCTCTGGCGAGATCGCGGTGCCTGATCTCACGTTCAGTCAGGGAAGAACTGTTCTGTGCATAGATTGCAGGCTTCATATCAACCTAATCTCTCGTAGAATTCTTTTCTGAAATCTCCGAGTCTGTCTTCTGCGATTGCCTGACGGATACGTTCCATAAGGACGAGCAGGAAATGGATATTGTGATATGTGCAGAGTCTTAATCCGAACATCTCGTTAGCCTTAATTAGATGTCTTACATAAGCTGCTGAGAAATTAGTGCATGCATAGCAGCTGCATTCAGGATCCATAGGACCGAAGTCTTCAGCAAATTTCTTGTCTCTTATTATCTTCTTGCCGTAATCGGTAAGGATGGTTCCGTGTCTGCCCATTCTTGTAGGGAGAACGCAGTCAAACATATCAACGCCTCTGCAGGAACCTTCGATAAGATAGTCAGGCGTTCCGACGCCCATCAGGTAACGGGGCTTATCTTCAGGCATGAGAGGGACTGTGCAGTCGATCATGTCGATAAAAAGATTCTTCGGTTCGCCGACGGAGATGCCTCCGATAGCGAAACCGGGAAGGTCAAATGAAGTGATGGCATCAGCGCTCTTTTTACGTAGGTCAGGATACATTGAACCCTGAATGATACCGAACAAAGCCTGTTCATCAGGTCTTTTGTGTGCTTCGATACAGCGCTCGAGCCATCTTGTGGTCCTTGCCTGAGATCTGTCAGCGTATGCGTGCTCGGAAGGGTAGGGGCAGCACTCGTCAAAAGCCATGATGATGTCAGCGCCTAAGTCGTTCTGGACCTGCATTGAGATCTCAGGTGTTAAGAATAACTTTCTTCCGTCGATGTGTGAGCTGAACTTAACGCCGTCCTCTTTAATATCCTTGGGCTTTGCAAGTGAGAAGACCTGGAATCCGCCGGAGTCTGTAAGGATAGCTCCGGGCCAGTTCATGAACTTGTGAAGACCGCCTGCTTTTGCAACGATATCGCTGCCGGGTCTGAGCCAGAGGTGATATGTATTGGAGAGCATTATGCCAGCGCCCATGCCGGATACTTCCTCAGGACTCATTCCCTTGACAGAAGCCTGTGTTCCTACAGGCATAAATGCAGGTGTCATGAAGGTTCCGTGAGGAGTATGCACCTTACCGAGTCTTGCTCCGGTCTGAGCGCATGTGTGGATGTGTTCGTACCATACGGGATAGTTGGACATATCAGTTCTCCATATCTGTGATGAACATTGCGTCGCCGAAGGAGAAGAACCTGTATTTCTCCTCAACGGCATGTTTATATGCGTTTAATACGTTTTCTCTGCCTGCTAATGCTGAGACTAACATAATAAGTGTTGATTCAGGCAAATGGAAGTTCGTGATAAGTGAATTGACGCACTTAAACTCATAACCCGGGTAGATGAAGATATTTGTATAGCCGGACGTGGGCATCATCTCTGGATCAGCTGAAGCAACTGCCTCGAGCGTTCTTGTGGAAGTAGTGCCGACTGATACGATCCTTCGTCCTTCGCTTCTGGCTTTCCTGATGATGTAGGATGCTTCCTTGGGGAAGTCATACCACTCGGAGTGCATCTCATGATCTTCAATAGTCTCAGCCTTTACCGGTCTGAATGTACCAAGACCTACGTGGAGTGTGAGCTCAGCGATCTCTACGCCCATATCCTTTAATTCGGCAAGAAGTTCATTGGTAAAGTGAAGACCTGCCGTAGGAGCTGCTGCTGAACCGGAATCCTTGGAATAAACAGTCTGATATCTTTCAGGATCTTCAAGCTTCTCGTGAATATAGGGCGGCAGAGGGATAGTTCCTGCTTTATCAAGAACTTCTTCCCATACGCCTTTGAATTCAAATCTGATAATCCTGTTGCCGCTGTCAAGCACCTGCTCGCATTCAGCCTCAAGCTCACCGGGAATAAAGGTCATGCGTTTTCCCTCTCTGACCTTCTTGCCGGGACGCGCCAGTGTCTCCCAGTGGTTCTCGTCGATCCTCTTTAAAAGAAGGAGTTCTACAGGACTTTGAGTGTCAGATCTGACGCCCAGAAGCCTGGCAGGAATGACTCTGGTGTTGTTGATAACAAGAACATCCCCTTTTCTTAAGAATTTCTTGATATCAGGGAAATGGCCGTCAATTATTTTGCCGGTCTTTTTATCTAGTACCAGAAGACGTGATGCAAGGCGGTCCTCTGTAGGGACCTGTGCGATCAGGTTCTCGGGCAGATCATAGTAAAAATCAGAAGTCTTCATATCCCATGCCTTATTAATAAAATATAACGACAGAAGTTTATCACAAAATACAAGAAAATGCGGATTGAGATATGGGTATTTGATATCACGTGTATCTTTAGTTTGCTAAAATTCAAAAAACAGCATGCATTGTATGTGCATTGCAGTGCAGTTTTTGACTTTTCGAAAACAAGATCTATAAAAGGAGAATCCCTATGAGAGCATTATTCATCGGCGGAACAGGAACTATCAGCAGTGCGATCACAAGAAGACTTGCAAAAGATCCTTCATGGGAATTGTGGCTTATCAACCGCGGCAACA
>JAEFBC010000075.1 GCA_016292155.1 Saccharofermentans sp.
AAACCGCCGTTCTCATCGAAATTATCGGCGATCTTGGCGATCTTCAAGAGGATCGTTACTATCATGTCCTCGTCTGTCTCGGGAAGAGGAGGCAGGGGAAGATCCATAATGTTGTCCGGGTCAGGTCCCAAAAGCTCATCGAGACAGAGGTCCTCATAGAAATATGTGGTGATGGGGCACCACCAGTCGAAGGCAAAGTCGTCGAATGAGAGCTTCTCATCCTCAAAATGGCAGAGCGCAGTCTTAAGATCCGACAAAAGCATCGGATATTCATTCTCACACTGTACGTCAAAGCCGTCGTCGGGATAAGCATCAAGGTCTGTGCCGCCGACGATCTCGATCCAGCCGATGTCATATCTGCAAAGATCGATCAGCTTGTCCTGTGTCATAAAGATGTAGGGTCTGCGTTTACTCATACAAATATTATAGACGCGCAGGGCGCCGTATTAAAGTCCTTGACAAGCCCGATAATGGGACAGAAGTCCGGGGATTACTCTACAGTAACGCTCTTAGCGAGGTTTCTGGGCTTATCGACGTCGAGTCCTCTTGCGCAGGATACATAGTAGCCCAAAAGCTGGAGCGGGACGACAGCAAGGGATGCCGCGAAGAGCTCGTTGATCTTCGGAACGTAGACTACGAAGTCTGCCGAATCCTCGATCGCATAGTTGCCGAAAGAGGTGAGAGCCATGAGATAAGCGCCTCTTGCCTTGGTCTCGACAAGGTTCGAGAGGGTCTTCTCATATAGGCCGCTCTGTGTGAGTACACCGATAACGAATGTGCCTTCCTCGATAAGGCTTATAGTGCCGTGCTTTAATTCGCCTGCAGCGTAAGCTTCGCTGTGGATGTAGGAGATCTCCTTCATCTTGAGGCTTCCTTCAAGCGTGATCGCATAGTCGATGCCGCGGCCGATGAAGAAAATATCCTTCTGTGCGGCAAGCTTTGCAGCAAACCACTGGAGACGCTCCTTGTCTTCAAGGACCTTGTTGATCTTGCAGGGAATGGACATTACTTCTGATGTAAGTTCCTTTGCCTGCTCTTCTGTGATCGTGCCTTTCGCGAGGGCCAGCTTGATAGAGAGAACATAGCAGACAGCAAGCTGTGCGGAATATGCCTTTGTCGTAGCAACGGAGATCTCCGGACCTGCCAGTGTATAGAGGACATAGTCTGCCTCACGAGCGATCGAAGATCCGACAACGTTTACGATAGCAAGGGTCTTGATGCCGTTCTTCTTGGCGTCTCTTAAAGCTGCGAGGGAGTCAGCAGTCTCACCGGACTGGCTGATAATGATGCAGAGCGCGTTCTTGTTGAGAGGCATCGTTCTGTATCTGAATTCTGAAGCGAGCTCGCATCTTACAGGGATGCCCGCAAGCTGCTCGATGATGTACTGTGTGCAGCATCCTACGTGATAAGCGGAGCCGCAGGCAACGATATAGATCTGCTCAAAGCTCTTGAGATCCTCGTCTGTAAGGCTTGTAGCGGAGAGGTCGATCTTATAGGAATCGCCGTCGGGAACGATAACTGAATTAAGAGTATCCTGGACTGCCTTGGGCTGTTCGTGGATCTCCTTCATCATGAAGTGCTCGAAGCCGCCCTTTTCAGCTGAAGCTGCGTCCCAGTCGATCTCTGCGGGAGTCTTCTCGATCGTGTCTCCGTCAAGGTTATAGAAGGTGACACTGCCGGCCTCGAGGCATGCCATTTCGAGATCGTTGATGTAATAGACCGATCTGGTGTACTTGAGTATAGCGGGAACGTCGGATGCGAGGTAGGAAGCGTCCTTGTCGCAGCCGATGATCATGGGTGAATCCTTACGTGCCACGAAGATCTTGCCCGGGTGATCCTTGAACATTACTGCGAGAGCGTAAGAGCCTCTTACACGCACCATTGTCTTGGCGAGAGCCTCGATCGGGTCGTGTGTGTATTTCTTGTAGTAGTAATCGATAGTCTTTATAGCGACTTCGGTGTCTGTCTCGGAATAGAACTTGTAGCCCTTGCGGATCATCTTGTCGCGGAGTTCCTGGTAGTTCTCGATGATGCCGTTGTGAACGCCTACGACATTGTAGTCATCTACGATATGGGGGTGAGCGTTGTTCTCTGTGGGTTCGCCGTGGGTGGCCCATCTTGTGTGGCCGATACCGCATGTGCCCTTAAGTGCTGCACCGCCGTCAGTCTTCTCGGCAAGGACCTTAAGTCTGCCCTTTGCCTTTACGACCACCGGATTAGCTTCACCGTCTCTTATGGCGAGTCCAGCTGAGTCGTAACCTCTGTATTCAAGCTTGGCAAGACCGTCCAGGAGGATGGGAGCTGCCTTTTTCTTACCTGTATAACCGACTATTCCGCACATAGTGAAGTACTCCTTAATTATAATTTAAATATTGTATCACCTGGCATTTTCATGTTAAAAAACAATCTGGGTATAGTTACTATGCCTAATCGGTATGATTTGAGCTGCGAAAACTTTTCGTCATATGTCGAAAATAACTATTGATAATTGTCCCCGAACCATTTAAAGTAAGTTGGCTGTATATAAGGAGAGGTTATAACAGCCGGTCTTAATTCACTTTAAGGAAGGTGGAAGAGCATATGCTCGAACTGCAGAATATCAGCTTCCATGCGGATGACAAAGACATCCTCAAGGACATAAATCTCAAGATCGACGATAAATTCGTCGCGATAACAGGTCCTAACGGCAGCGGCAAATCAACGCTCCTTAAGATCATCATGGGAATCATCACCCCCACATCAGGAAGGATCATCTTCGACGGCCAGGACATCACTGATCTTCCGGTAAACGAGAGAGCAAATCTCGGCATGAGCTTTGCCTTCCAGCAGCCCGTAAGATTCAAGGGCCTTAAGGTCAAGGACCTCTTGAGCATCGCTGCAGGCAAGGATGTCAGCAAGGACTGCTCATATTTAAGATCCGTAGGTCTTTGCCCCAGGGATTATCTTAACCGCGAGATCAACGATACTCTCTCCGGCGGAGAAATGAAGAGGATCGAGATAGCAATGGCTGCCGCAAGAGGCGGTAAGCTCAGCCTTTTCGACGAGCCTGAGGCAGGCATCGACCTCTGGAGTTTCCAGAGCCTTATCGAGGTTTTCGAGAACCTGCGAAATATAACCAACGGCAACATCATCATTATCAGCCATCAGGAAAGGATCCTTGAGATCGCTGACAAGATCATCTATCTGAAGGACGGCACGGTCGACAGATACGATGATTCAGCAAAGATCATGGATGAACTTAACATGAGACGCAGAGGCGGATGCGACTGCGCTTACGGTCAGAAGGGGGTATCCTGCAATGGATGAACTCGAAAAGAGAATGCTTAAAGAAGTTGCAGAATTAGACAGCCTTCCTGTCGGCGCTTTCAATATCAGGAGCAACGGTGCGAGCGAGGCCAGAAATTCCACAGCCAATATCCAGATCGAATCCAGGGAATCCGGCGACGGCATCAACGTCTACTTCAAGGACGGCACAAAAAACGAGTCCTGCCACATCCCGGTAATCATCTCCAAGTCCGGCCACAAAGAGTGCGTCTATAACGACTTCTTCGTAGGTTCTGACTGTGACGTCGTAATCGTTGCAGGCTGCGGCATCAGCAACTGCGGCGGCCACGACAGCCAGCACGACGGCATCCATACTTTCCACATCGGAAAGAACTCCAAGGTCAAGTACATCGAGAAGCACTACGGCGAAGGCAACGGCACGGGCAAGAGATTCATGAATCCTACAACCGTCGTATATCTCGAAGAGGGTGCCACCATGGAAATGGATACATCCCAGATCGCCGGAATCAATGACACATACAGGATCACAAAGGCTGAGATCGGTGCAGACGCAACGCTCATCATGCACGACAAGATCCTTACGAACTTCGACCAGACAGCCAAGGCTGAGATCACAGTAGACCTCAAC
>JAEFBC010000076.1 GCA_016292155.1 Saccharofermentans sp.
CAAGCCTTGAGCAGTTTATCGCCGATAACGGCATTTCTTATCATAAATATCAATTAGGAGAATAAATATGAGCAAGTATCGTATTACAGTTGAAGGTAAGACATATGAGATGGATGTAGAGCTTATTGGAGCAAACGGCGCTGCAGTTGCACCCGTTGCTAAAGCTGCTACACCCGTAGCTGCAGCTCCCAAGGCAGCACCCGCACCGGTTGCATCTAAGCCTGCTGAAGTTGGTTCAGGTTCAGTAGTTGCACCTATGCCCGGTACAATCCTTAAGGTATTGAAGGCAACAGGCGATGCTGTTAAGGCCGGCGAAGTTGTTCTTATCCTTGAAGCAATGAAGATGGAAAATGAGATCACAGCACCCGTTGACGGTACTATCGCATCTTTAAGCCTTACAGAAGGCTCCACAGTTGCCGGCGGCGACTTGCTCTTCGATGTTAAGTGAGGTCATTTGATGTCTGAACTTTTTAGTACAAATAAGAAACTTCTCATAACAGATACAATCTTAAGAGACGCACATCAGAGCCAGGCTGCCACAAGAATGAAGCTTGAGGATATGCTTCCTGCATGTGAGATCCTTGATTCTATCGGTTATTATTCGATCGAATGCTGGGGCGGAGCTACTTTCGACTCATGCATGAGATTCCTTAATGAAGATCCGTGGGAGAGGCTTAGAACTCTTCGAAAAGCTCTTCCCAACACAAAGCTCCAGATGCTCCTGCGCGGCCAGAACCTTTTGGGTTACCGTCACTATGCAGATGATATGGTTGAGGCTTTCTGCGCTAAGTCGATCGAAAATGGTATCGATATAGTCCGTATTTTCGACGCGCTCAACGATATCCGTAATATGGAAGCATCGATCAGGGCAGTGAAGAAGTACGGCGGCATCGTTGAAGCTGCAATGAGCTACACAACAAGCCCTGTACACAATGAGGATTATTTCGTGGATAAGGCCGTTATCTTGGAGCAGATGGGCGCTGATACTATCTGCATCAAGGATATGGCAAACCTGCTGCTTCCTGCAGACGCTTATAGTCTTGTAAAGAAACTCAAGGAGAAGGTATCTATTCCGATCCATCTCCATACACATAACACGACCGGCACAGGCGCAATGGTTTACCTTATGGCTGCCCAGGCAGGTGTTGATATTGTAGATACTGCTCTGTCTCCCTTTGCAAATGGCACGTCACAGCCTGCTACAGAGTCTTTGGTTGCTACACTCCGCGGCACAGAGCGCGATACTGGTCTTGATCTTGTTAAGCTCAACCAGGCAGCAGTTCACTTTAAAGGTGTTGCAGCGAAAATGGAGGCTGCAGGAACCATCAGCTCCAAAGTGCTCCGTGTAGATCCTAACACTTTGCTCTATCAGGTACCGGGCGGAATGCTCTCAAACCTCTTATCCCAGTTAAAGCAGGCAAATGCTGAAGACAGGATGGAAGAGGTATTGCAGGAAGTTCCGAGAGTCCGTGAAGACTTTGGCTACCCGCCGCTCGTAACTCCTACAAGCCAGATCGTAGGTTCACAGGCTGTATTTAACGTTCTTATGGGACGCTACAAGACATTTACAAAAGAATCCAAGGGCTTGCTCCGTGGCGAATACGGCCAGCTCCCGGGCGTTGTAAATGAAGATATCCGCAAGGCTGCGATCGGCTCTGATGAAGTCATTACATGCCGTCCGGCAGATCTTTTGAAGCCTGAGCTTGAGACGATCAAGGAACAGTACAAGGACATCGCCAAGAGTGAAGAGGACGTGCTCTCCTGCGCAATGTTCCCTCAGGTTGCTCCTGAATTCATCAAGAAGAGAGACGGTCTTGATGCCAAGGAGATCACGGTAGAGTGGATTAAGTAAAAGCCGCAACAATTTATTAGTGTTTTAATTCCCTATAATCGTACTACCAGTTCGATTATAGGGATTTTTCTGTCTAACTCTAATAAGAATGTATGGTATATTAAAAACCAGCATGTGGCTTTATTTTGCATATGCTTTTAGGGGAGAGGAATAAATATATGAGAAAACTACTATGCACTTTAATGGCAGGATTTATTCTGCTGTCTTTTACAGCCTGCGGTATTGGCACCGATGAGAGCAAGCATGTTACTGATGAGATCAGCAAGAATGACGGTGATGAGACGACTGTTACTGAGACTGATCCGGAACCTTTAGAGACAAGAAAGCCTTATATACAGGCGCCTGAGAATCAGACTTTCGAGAGTTTTAAATTCGTTGTAGATAAGGTCTTCGCCTCATTAGGCGATGGCTATGACAACCTCCAGTATCAGTCTGCTGAATCATCCTTATCGAATGAACAATACGGTATAAGGAACAAGGCTCATATCTGGCGTGGAGACTCTAAGATAAAGTCAAATAACGGTCCTGACAGGTTCATAAAAGTTGAGATCTATGTTCTGGAATACAATCCGGACTCAGAAAACTATAGCAATCTGAAGGTTGGTGATGATCTCGAATTCTTTGATGAAGACTGCAGATTACCGGCTGTTGTCACAGGAATCAACGGCCCTTATGTAATCAGTTTTTATGCCGCAGAAGGTAATAACACTCTTCTTGCAGATAAAGTCGAGACACAGCCCGAGTTTACTTTAGGCAATCTTCAAAGTGCTTACGATGCATTCATGAAGATCGATCCTAATAAGCTTGCCAACATCAAATTAGACCCTGTTATCGAAAAAGAGAACTTCAGAAAATTCGAAATTCTTGTCGATAAAGTCCATGCTGCGCTGGGAATTGAAGATTACCTTAATAAGGAGTATCAGAATAAAAGTAATACAGTCAAAAACAGATATATCGGCATAAGGAACATGGTCCATATCTGGCGCGGTGAATCAGATTTGGATGGTAATGAAGTGATATGGGAGTTTAATGTTAATGTCTGGATTTTCGAGTTTGATACAGAGTCGGCTGAATATATGGATTTGAAAGAAGGCGGACTAATGTATTATTACGATAATGATTACATTAATTCAGCTGTTGTTACTGCAATAAACGGTAAGTACGTTATATGCATTGAGGCTTTGGATATCAAATATAGGAAAAAACAGGAGATAAAAGAGACAAAGCCTGAATTTACCCTGGGCAATGCACAGAGCGGATATGAGACTTTTATCAATACCAAGGTTGAGTAATATTATCCGTCCGACGTATGTTAAAATGTGTTAGAAAATAAGCCTCCAGAGGTAATCAGACATGATCAATAAAGGAAGACCGATATCAACTGAAGAGCAGAAGCAGATGCAGCTTGATATACTTTTGTATTTCGATAAATTCTGCAAGGAACACAATTTAAGATATTACCTTACTGACGGTTCATTGCTCGGCTGTATAAGGCACCAGGGATACATCCCGTGGGATGACGATATCGATGTTGAGATGCCGCGTCCGGACTGGCTTAAGCTCATAGAGATATTTAAGAATCAGGGCAATTACAAGTTGTGTGCGCCCTGTGAGAAGGCGTCGCGCTATAACTTCATTAAGATCTACGACGACAGAACATTGAAGATCGAAGATCTGACTACTTACGACGGCGATGATTATCTCGGAGTGGACATTGATGTTTTCTCTGTCGACGGCGGATCCGAAGATGAGCAGGAATTCCTGAAGATGCGCGACAAGATCCATAATATGTTTGTTAAGGCCTCATTCGTTAAATGCGGCCCCAACGGTTCATTTAAGTGGAAGGCCAGATATTATCTAACAAAGCTCACTACCGGAAACCCTGATAAGATGATGGCTAAGGCTTTGAAATTAGCCCAGACCTACGATTTTGACAAGAGCAATTACATTGCAAGATATAACCGTTATGCTATGGGTTACAGGCTTCCCAAGTCATGCTATGAGAAGGCTGTTTTAAAGGAATTCGAAGGTCATCTAATGCCCGTACCGGTCGGTTACGACGAAGTGCTTAAGGCGGCATATGGTGATTACATGAAGCTCCCGCCGGAAGAGAAGAGAGTCATTCACCACAAGAACAACTTATTCTGGAAAGAATAATCTATCAGACGAATTCTTCAGAAGACTGAGGCAGTATCTTACAGGTAGCCGTTATGTAGGGCTTGTCGATACTGTCTTTATCTTTTGCGATGACAAGTACGTATTTGCCGACTTCCATAGTCTCAGGTTCATAATCGAAGTTATAGAAAAGGGAACCGTCGAAATAAAGGAACGGGCTTATCGTACTCTCATAAACAGGCTTGGAATAGTCGACTTTCTTGGTGTCAGCCTTTTCGCCGGGTACGAAATAATAAGCGAAGTAAACAGGCTCAGCATCACTTAAGAGCTGGATAGAGAAGGCGAGAGTCTTCGTATTGATGCAGTAAGTGCCCTCAGATATGAGCGTACCATCATAATCCCACCAGCCGAGATTCTTAATAGTCGCAAAGGACGGATCCTTAATGGTATAGGATGCACCCTTGGGAGCCTTGGTCTTTGCAGGAGAACCCTTGGCACCGTCAACGATTACCTTGATCGTCTCGTCAGCCAGCGGCAGGCCGTCTTCTCTGAAGATCTTGATGTTATAGACACCCTGATCAATGAAGCCTGCGCTGGTAGTTGTTGCACCTAATGCCTTGTTAAAGGGAGCTCTGAAGAAGATATCTTCGTTAGCTTGAGGTTCGCTCTTATAAAGCTCTACGTTGTCTTTGGAAACAATATAATAGAAATTCTTATCCGGGTTATCCGTAAACCAGATATCAAGTTCGATGCTCGTGGTGTTCTCGTATTTGCCGTTTTCAGCAAAGAGCCACGATGTCCTGTCAAAAAGATCAGGCGTATCAGGACCGAATTCGAATTTCTCGTCCATAAAAGCGAATAGATTGTTTAGCTTTGCCAAAGTATCAGATGTGGCAAGCCAGCGGCCCTCTTTATTCTTGTTGAAAGTAAAATCAATGTCGTATGACATATTTTCAGAGCATGAATTTAATGCCTGAAGATATGCATCCGGATAGCCTACAAGCTCATTAAACGCGGTTACATAGTCTTTTATTGTAAACGTTACTGTGCATGAAGCGGACTTGCCCTGAGTGGTAATTGTCTCTTCGTTTACGGTGTAAGTGATGGTTTTTGCGATTGCATCCTTAAGATTTGCCTGGTCGTAGTTTTTATCAGAGAGTAAGAGCTTTTCCGAAAAGGCAGAAGCTGTTGCATCATCAACAGGATCCGTGTTATCCAGGATCCTAGCGGCATCCATATACTGAATGCACTTGGCATATGTATCGATCACAGGCTTAACTTCTTCAGGCTTTGCATCACAGGAGGCCAGGGATAATGCAAACGCTAAAACAAGCAGGGAAGAGAGCATCTTCTTAAAAATCTTCATCAAAAACCTCCGGTATTCTTATTATCCTCAACGAATATAATACCGCAAAAGTTCCGAAATATATAAATATATTCAATTGACCTTTATATTTTAAAATAAGATAATAACAACTCGAATAAAGTAGGGCAGGGGATCTCCCCTGTTTATTAGAGAGGGAAGAGGCGTGAAGTTCAGTAAAGACAGCCTTAAAGCAGCTGTTAAGGACAACAAGAATATACTGGTCAACATTTTAGGTGCGTTCCTCGTAAAGGGCGGATCTATGCTTTTGACGCTGTTTTTGCTGCCCGCATACATCAAATTCTTCGGAAATGACAACATTCTTGGCATCTGGTACACGATCTTATCGATTATCAACTGGGTACTGGTTTTCGATCTCGGCATAGGAAACGGCCTTCGTAATAAGCTTCCCAAGGCGTTGGCTGACAAGAACGACAAGGAAGCCAAGACACTTGTATCATCGACATATTTCTCATCCGCTGCAGTCGTTGTACTGATCGGCATCATCGGAACTTTGGTTATCCAGCTGCTTAACTGGAATCAGATACTTAATATTGATGAGGTTGAGCTTTCCAGCGCAACACTCAGATATGCCATTCAGATCGTATTTATAGGCGTTCTTATTCAGTTCGTATTAAAGCTCGTAACATCGATTCTTTATGCAATACAGCGTTCCGGACTGGTAAATTTCCTTACATTCTTATCGAATGTAATCATATTCATAGTAATCAAATTGCTGCCGCCGGGAGATACTGAAGCATCGCTTATTACTATCTCATATTTCAATATTCTGGCTGTAAATCTGCCTTTGCTGGTTGTCAGCATGATCCTTTTCATGGGCAAGCTCAAAGCAGTTAGACCATCACTTAAATTCTGGTCCAAAGACACTACAAAAGCTGTGCTTAAGATCGGTCTGACGCTTTTATGGCTCCAGCTGGTATTCATGGTCATATCATCAACAAACGAATTCCTGATCACTGCATTCTGCGGACCTGCGGCAGTTGTTGAATATCAGGTGTATTTCAAGATCTTTAATTCCGTTGCTGCGATCTGTTCGCTCGTGCTTATTCCAATATGGTCAGCCGTAACCAAAGCACAGGTCGAGAAGCGCTATGAATGGATCAGGAAAACATACAAACTGCTCTTAGGTTTCAGTGTTTTAGCGCTTTTGGTACTCCTTACGATCGTATTAGTATTGCAGCCGATCGTAAACTTCTGGCTCAAAGACGAAGCGATTACAGTGTCTACTTATTATGCTGTTATCTTCGCATTGTCAGGCTTCATATTCCTGGTGCATAACGTAAATACGGCGATAGGGAACGGGTTCTCGTATTTTAAGCCACAGGTAGTCTTAATGACGCTCGCTGCGGTTCTAGATATTCCGCTTGCCTGGGTATTTGTCCAGCTGACAGGAGGGATGATAGGCGTAGTTCTGGCAAATATAATCGTCCTGCTGCCGTTTGAGATCTTAGAACCGGTATTCTTCTTCAGATATATCAACAAATTGATAAAGGCAGAAGGAGAGAGGGCGGAGCAAGAAAAATCCTGATTGCCCTTTCCCCTATTCTTTCCGAAAACGAACATGCGTTCCTTTTTTTTGTTATGACTATCTTAAATGGATTTTTATAAGGCGTTTAAGATAGAAAAATGGAAAATCCTATCTTAAATGGATAAAAAAACAGAGTTTGAGATAGTACGGAAATTCGGATGTGATTAAATGATCAGCAAGAACAAACTAATTAATCGATCTGAATCAAATTAAATAATCACACGAACAATCTGAATGAATCATTCAAGATAAAACTATAATTGTATACAGATAATTGCGTATAAGGATAACAGTATCCGGCCAGAGGTTCTGAGAGCCGGAAAAGCCATCTGATAATCTATGGTTTTGCGAATCATTATACATATATAGTATTTTTACCTCTTCTCAATTCACCAAAATTGTAATTATACCGAATTGCATATAGAGAGAAATCAGAAAAACAGGGTACTCTTCATTTTAAAAGATTTGGTGAAACCGGTTATCAGGTATATACGATCTCTGATCTTCCCTTTGTCTTGAGATAGATCGTAAATGCGATTCTGATGATTACAAGTACGATAATAATTCCAATGAGATCGATAAGAACGTTAAAGATCGTTCCGGAACGTCCGGATACGAATAACTGATGATACTCATCGAAGATCGCATTAAGGATCGTAAACCATAATGTGAAAATGATGTTCATCTCATTATCAGATCTCATGAGCTTTACAGGGCTCTCCGCATAAGATGTCTTATTGGAGATCTTGTTGGTTGATGACAGAGCCATATATGAGAAAAAAGTCAGGAGAGCAAATTCTCCGGCATGAGCTGCCATTCTTACTACACTGTCATCCTGAATATTCAGGCCGAAGATCTCATTTAAGGCAGCGACAAATCCACGGGACATTTGAGATGACTGCACACCAGTCTGTGATGACATGTAATAGATCGTAACGATCCAGGAGAGAGTCAGAACCCAGAAAATAAACGCGAGAACGCAATATCTTATCGATATTTCCTTCTCGTGCACTGTCATTTTCAGCTTTTCTGTGGTCATAGCTCTTCCCTATTATCTTTTGATAAATCAATTATATATCAATCGCGGTATTTTTTCGCATTCTTCATGGCGCGGTCGATATCTCTGTTCGCCTGCTTCTGTGCAAGAACTTCTCGCTTATCGTAGTCCTTCTTACCCCTTGCAAGACCTATCTCAAATTTGACTTTACTGTCTTTAAAATAGCACTTTGTGGGCACGAGAGTAAGACCGTCCTGTTTTACTGTGGAATAAAGACGGATTATCTCTTTCTTATGCATCAGGAGCTTTCTGGTCCTCTCAGGATCGAGATTAAACCTGTTTCCATTCTCATAAGGACTTATATGAACGCCGACGAGCCACATCTCGCCGTCTTTTACCTGAACATAAGAATCCTTCAGGTTGATCCTTCCTGCTCTAAGGCTTTTTACCTCAGTGCCGGATAAAGCCACACCCGCTTCATACCTCTCCTCGATGTAGTAATCGTGATAGGCTTTTTTGTTCTCAGCTATTATTTTTATACCTTTTTTGATTGCCATAATCGTATATTTTATATGCAAAAGCGTATTTTGCAACTTTTAGAGCGCTAAATGCCCTGATTTATTACATTTGCAGTGACGGATAAGCGTTAAGATCCAGTGAATCACGCCTGCCGTTCATGTATTCGTAGTAACCGCAGGATGCAATCATCGCAGCGTTGTCTGTGCAGTATTTAAGTTCAGGATAATAGAGCTTTATACCCTTTCGTTTAGCTGCCTTATCGAAAGTGGATCTTAGGAAAGAGTTCGCGGAAACGCCGCCTGCAAGGCAGAGCTTCTTTATTCCAGTCTGTTCCACAGCTGTCATTGTATTCTTTAAAAGTGCGTCAGCAATTGCCTGCTGGTAAGATGCCGTGAAGTCCTTGAGTTCGATCTCTTCGCCCTTCTGGCGCAATCCGTTTATGAGATTAAGCGCTGATGTCTTAAGGCCCGAAAATGAGAAATCCAGAGTATCTCCCATATGTGTCTTGGAGAATACATACTTGGAGGTGTCGCCCCCCTGCCCTGCTTTATCCATCTTAGGTCCGCCCGGATATCCAAGACCAACAACACGTGCGATCTTATCTATTGCCTCACCTGCCGCGTCATCTCTTGTTCTTCCAAGAACAGTCATGTCAGTATAATCGTCAATACGTACGATCATAGAATTACCGCCGCTTACACATAAGCAAAGGAAAGGAGGTTCCAATTCTTCAAAGCAAAGATAATTGGCTGCTATATGGCCTTTCAAATGATTTACGCCAACCAAAGGCTTGCCGGATACTTCGCATAATCCTTTCGCGCATGAAAGGCCTACGAGTAAAGCACCAACAAGGCCGGGGCCATATGTAGCGGCTACAGCATCGATATCTTCAAGAGTAACTCCTGCATCAGATAATGCCTTCTGAACTGTGGGATAAACAGCATCGACATGCATTCTTGAAGCAAGCTCAGGAACTACACCGCCGTACTGCTCGTGGAAATCTGCCTGTGAAGCAATGCAGTTGCTTAAGATGACGCGACCGTTCTTTACTACGGATGCAGCAGTCTCGTCACAGGAACTCTCTATTCCCAATATCAGAATGTCACTATTTCTGTTTAGCATTAGTATTCTCGATCAGATAGTATGAATCCAGGAAGTCCTGAATCTTTTCAATATAAAGGTTCTTATTAATCGTATATTCCTCAAGATAACCGGCACCGGATACCATGACGCTCTTGGTGATGCTGGAGTTAAGCCTGTTTCTTTCCGTTATTATCTGGTCGATCTTATCGGCACCAACGAACGTGTCGTGACCGCCGTAGATAATGAGCAAAGGAATAGGAAGTCTTGCGATCTCAGCTGCAAGGCTTAAATTGGATCCGCCTGAAGATACTCTGATCGCATAAGGAACGGAGAACTGTGTGGCAAATCCCAAAGGCTCGCTTCTTACTACCTGGGGCTTAATGTAATCGTCAGATTCTTTTGCAGGAGAATCCAGGATCATGCCTGCTATATAAGACTTGCTGAAGCCAAGGTTCTTGATCTTAGTATCGTACTTGGAAAGATCCTGCTCGCTAGCACCTTCCGGCGGAAGATTAGCATAAGCTAGTATCGAAGATGTGCATCCGGTACCGATACCGCATAAGATAACATTCGTGGTAACTGAAATCTGCTTTACGATGCCTATCGCACCAAGCACATCCTGCCATTCAAGATAGCCGTATGTGCAGCAATCACCGCCTGATGTACCGCAGTTTCTCTGGTCGAAAAGGAATACATTGTAATGGTTTTCGAGCCAGCCTTCGATCATATCGATCATTTCGACGCCGAACGGAAGTCTGTTGGAACCTGCATCATGAACGACGATTATCGTTGATATAGGATTCTTGGTCTTAAAGAACCATCCCTGCAAAGATGTCTGGCCGTCAGCAGACTCAAAGCTCGTCGTGCTGTATGAAGGCAGGATATTGGAAGGCACGTTGGTAACGATATTACCCTTAACGTTCATCAGTCTGTTCGAAGAATAAACCGTAAGAACGATGAATGCGATGATCAATACCGCGACAAAGCTCAAGGCCAACGCAAGCCTTGTGATAAACGGGCTTTTTCTTCTGGATACACTGCCCGAGAAACTTACAAAACCGCTTGAAACTCTGGCCATCAGTTAACTCCGCTTGAGCCGAATCCGCCGCCGCGGTCTTCGCCGATTGCCTTAACATTATCAGTCTCTACAAAGCTTGCGTATTCAACCTTTGCAACGACCATCTGGGCGATCCTGTCGCCTTTTCTGATCTTATATGTGCCGTGAATGCAGCCTTTGCAGTCAAGTGTCAGAGGCTCGTTTATGCCTTCATCCTGGAAGAATGAATCGTTATACATGATCACGTTTACTTCATCCCTGTATCCGCAGTCGATCGTTCCGGGAGCATTAGGGATCCTTAAAGGTGTCTTAAGAGATACGCCGCTCCTGGGTCTTATCTGTACTTCATAGCCGTAAGGGATAGCCATCTTGATTCCAACCGGAACAAGAGCTGACTTGCCGGGCTCGATTATTACGTCATCAGCTGCATAAAGGTCCATGCCGGCATCGCCGTCATGAGCATAAGAAGGAAGTTTAGCGTCTTTTCTGCACTTCTCAATATAGATCTCAGCCATTGATCTTACCTCCGGGTAATATCGTATAATTGCAGATTACGTCAAATCCCATATTTGCAATAGCTTCAGCATAATCCTGATCTACGGGATTCTTGGCTCTGCCGTAAATGGAACATGAACAATCAAGAGGATGAGGAATAACCTTTAGTTCTGTTCCTTCGTTTTCTCTCTTAGGTCTCATATCGTAATACGCATTTCCTCTGCAGAAACCACACGGTCTCTGGTTTCTTCCTGCTGCGCAGAAATCAGACTGCATCCACGGTATAAGTCCGTCTGAATGAACGATTAGCTTCGGATGCTTTCCGCTCATATCAAAGCTCTCCGTAAGAAGTCTTAAGTTGATGATAAGATCATCCGAAGATACTTCATAAGAAGGCATAACAGCGTCTGCGTAACCAAAAGCATGTGATAACGACTTGGCGCTGTAGATATTGGTTCCTCCTGAAGCATAAAGCTTAATGCCGTCCTTTAAGAACTTCCTGTCAGAGAAGATCTTCGATGTCATTACAGCCTTAAATGCATCACCCATATCAACCTTAAGTAAAGCAATAACATAATCTATCACTTTGTTGATCTTATCATGGTGAAAATCAGGCAACATTAAAACTATCTCTGCTCCCTGCTCCCTGACAAAGTCGATCGCAGTGCTGTAGATCTCAGGATCAGACAGGTCATAGATGCTGAAAGCATAGATATCAGCGCCCTCTTCCAGGATATCCTCGTTAAGTCTTAAGACAGGATATGTGTACATATTCTTGATAGTACCGGGTTCTTGTTCCTGATCGCCGAAATACTCGGAATCCTCAACATAATCAAGACCGTAGCTCTTCTTGAACGAATTGACTACATTTACTTCCAGAACAGTAAGCAGATCACGTCTTAAGTAATTGATGACGCTTACAGGACAATAGAACTTATCAGTGTTCTCGAAAATAACATCAGTAACAGTAAACGGAGTATCTAAAGTCTTACCTAATTGCTCCAAGATCCTGTCTTTTTCGAGCGGCTTGCCCTCAAAATCATCAGGAATAACAACCTTGGATTCAGCTGAGATTCCTTCAGCGATACCTTCAGTTACAAAAGCCGTTGCCGTGATCTCATTATCAGTACCCGAGATACTGATACGTACAGGAGTTCTTCTAAGATCCTGCTTGGCGATAAAGAGCTCGTGGTTCATGAGGAACACTTCCATGCCGGGCTTGAGCTTCTTAATCATGTCGGGATGAAGGCCCTTGATGTTTAGTCCGTTAAGAGCCGTATTGGTCTTCCCTACCGGGAATGAACAAATCTCTCTGGCATTCTCTCTTATCGATAAGAAATCGCCCTTCTGAGGCTCTAACGCGCCGTTCTTGATACCGACAGTAACAAGTCCGTTTCCTGCATCAAGACGGCTTATACGGCCTATTCTGACGCCATATTTGCCAGGATATTCACCTGATAACAGATGGTCGTCCTTGCTGCCGCTGAGATACTGGGATGTGAATGCTCCGCCTCTGTTGAAATTGATAAGAAGGTCATATCTGATCTCTTTTATCAGATCCTTATTGAGATTGCCTTCATAGTATGCGTCGATCATGCGTCTGTAGCAGTAAACGGCAGATCTTACATAGTTTGCATCTCTCATACGGCCTTCGATCTTAAGGCTGCTGACGCCGCTCTTAATGAGCCTTGCCAGATATTCGGAAACATCCCTGTCCTTAGGAGATAAGAGATGGCCGTCCTTAAGTCTTAAACCGTTGTTATAGAGCTGATACTCTTCCCTGCACGGCTGAGCGCATGAACCTCTGTTGCCTGATCTCGTGCCGCTTCTGTTCATTGCGGAGAAAAGGCAAAGTCCTGATGCGCATACGCATACTGCACCGTGGGCAAATACTTCTGTCTCAAGGTTATATCCGGAAGCTGCCTTGGTCCTTGTCTCTATCTCATCACAGGATAATTCTCTGGGAAGGACTACTCTGTTGGCACCAAGTTCAGCGAGCTTTTTAAATTCATCAGCGCCATAGATATTCATCTGCGTACTGCAGTTGATAGTTACATCAGGAAAATCTGCCGCAAGCTTGGTAAGTACGGCCAGATCCTGTACGATAAGTCCGTCAACGCCGATATTTACTGCTTCTGCGATCGTCGGATAAAAGAGTTCAAACTCATTATCTGACATCAATGTGTTAACAGCCAAAAATACCTTTGCTGATCTCGTGTGTGCATAATCAACGCCTTCTTCAAGCTCATCAAGGGTAAAGTTATCTGCTCCCGCTCTTGCGGAATATTCTTTTAATCCGAGATATACGGAATCGGCTCCACTGTCTACGGCAACTTTAAGGATCTCAAGGTTGCCCGCCGGAGCTAATAATTCAATCTTCTTTTTTGTTATCATCAGTCTTTTTCAAATGCTCGAATAATCCTGAATTGACCTTGTCTGCAAGCTCTTCCATAGGTGTGGGCTTGATATCAGGTCTTCTCTCTGCCGCATACTCATTAGCCTTGACTTTATAGTAAGTAAGTTCAGTCTTAAGTGTGCTGTTCTCGGCTCTCAATGCGATTATCTGGTCGCACGCCTCGAAAAGTGACATTATTGCAGTCTTATTCGTTGCGATATAAGGGTTATTTTTCTTAGTTTCTTCATAGATCTCGTCAGCGAGCTTTCCGACCTTCATCATGTGGTCGTATCCTGCATCGCCGCTTCTTACGAGATACTGGATGCCGCCTATCGTGATCTGGGCACTTTCTTCCTTCGGTTTATCATCCTGGGAAGCTTTCGCGCGTGCCTTTATCTTCTCGTCCAAAGTAATGTACTTCTTCTCGGTGACGGTCTTGGCCTTGATCTCACCTTTGTAAAGCTGCTTATATTCTACGATTGCGGGCTGATCCTTCTTACCCTTACGCTTGTAAGAGCCGTCCGAATACTTGCCAAGTAAGCTGGAATTAGATTTCCTCATTTAAAGACCTCCGCAATATTAGAAGATATATAATTATAACACTTTGCTTTATTTATAAGTAATTTCGGCGTTTTCAGCACAAGACCTTGAACAGTCTTACGAATTCGCCGGGCTCAAGTTCCTCTGCCCTGCAGTTCTCATTTAGTCCTATGTGTGTAAGCACATTAGCTATCGTTTCAGCTGAACCGAATCCAGAAAGGTTCTTCTTAAGCATCTTTCTTCTCATCGAAAAGCATGAGTTTAAGAACTTAACGAACTCAGGAGTAAGATAATCAGCGGTCATGGCTCTTGTAAAGCTAATTACAGCAGAAGTTGTTCTCGGCTGAGGTATGAATGCTGACGCAGGAACCTTGAATTCGTATTTGTATCCGCCGTAAAGGCTTGCAAGGATTGCCAAAGGTCCGTACTGCTTGGAACCGGGCTTGCAGTCGATCCTTGCTATTGCTTCATCTTCAACCATGAAGACCATCTTCCTGGCATCCGAATATTCACCGAAGAGCTTCTTCATTATGTCCGTCATTATGTAATACGGGATATTACTTACGGCGACATCAATGGAAATGCCTTCAGGACGCTCGAATTTAAGGAAATCCTGATGGAAGATAGTGGCATTGGTGATGCTCTCTTTTAAGCGTTCAGCAAGGCCTTTATCTATCTCGATGCATGCGAGGTGATCCGTTTTCAAAGACAGCGGAAAAGATAAGCTGCCAAGCCCCGGGCCTACCTCGATCACCATGTCTTCCCTATTAAGTTCACAGAGATCGACTATATTCTGGATGATATTCTCATCGCAGAGGAAATTCTGCCCGTATTTTGTTAAGGGCAGAATACCTTCTGTTTGTAAAATGTCTCTTATAGAATCTCTGTTCATCTTAAATTACAGGAAGTAAGCAACGCCGGATTCAAAGATCTTCTGATACTTGTTGCCCGGGATGTTCTTTGTAAGGTCGGACTCATATCTTTCTGTATGACCCATCTTACCAAGAACGCGTCCGTCGGGTGATGTGATACCTTCGATAGCGCAGATAGAACCGTTTGCATTGAACTCTGTATCCGATGCGAAATTGCCGTCGAGATCAACATAGCAGGTTGCGATCTGGCCGTTAGCTGCAAGCTTTCTTACGAAGTCTTCTGAAGCTACGAACTTACCTTCACCGTGTGAGAGCGGGATGTCGTAGATCTCGCCGGGTGTGCAGAGTGAGAGCCAAGGTGACTTGTTGGTCATGATCTTGGTTCTTGCATACTTATTCTGATGTCTGCCAATGTTGTTGAAAGTGAGCGTCGGGCTGTCAGGTGTCATGTCGCAGATCTTGCCGAAAGGTACAAGACCTAACTTGATCAATGCCTGGAAGCCGTTGCAGATACCGAGTGCGAGACCGTCTCTGTTATCAAGGAGATCGGAGATAGCATCTGCGATGCCGCTGTTTCTAAGTGATGCTGTAATAAACTTACCGGAACCTTCAGGTTCGTCACCTGCTGAGAAGCCGCCCGGGATCATCATGATGTTTGCTTCACGGATCTTAGCTGCCAATTCAGCGAATGACTCGTTGATATCGTTCTGATTTCTGTTTCTGATTACGAATACTTCAGCATCAGCGCCTGCTCTCTCGAAAGCTCTTGCGGAATCGATCTCGCAGTTATTGCCCGGGAATACAGGGATGATTACCTTCGGCTTAGCTCCCTTAAGTACGCCGGGAGCAGCTTTCTTAGGCTCTCCTGCTGTATATACGTCGATTGCGAAAGGCATATCAGCGGGCTTAGCAACTGTAGGGAAAATCCTTTCGAGCTTTCCTTCATATGCTTCAACAGCATCCTTGCCGGAAAGTGTTGCGCCTGCATATGTGAAGTCGCCTGTATCGTTTGTTGTACCAAGGAACTTGCCGCCAGCCATCTCAACCTTATCTACGGCATTGCCGTCAGCAGGGATAGCTACGATGATGGAGCCAAGTGTCTTGGAGAAGAGATCTGCTTCGGAGAGCTTATCAGAGAAATCGAAACCCAACTTGTTGCCGAAACACATCTGTGCAACTCTTGCTGCAACACCTGCACTCTTAACTACAGCTGCATTCTTGATCTCGCCTCTGTCTAAGAGTTCCTTAACAGCCTTGATGACTCTTAAGACGTGATCCTTCTTGTAAGAACCCTTGCCGTCACGAGCACACTTGATGAGATAGAGCTTCTGGCCCTTTCCAGTAAGTGTAGCAGTGATGATCTTATCTGTTGTGGACATGCCTACTGCGAAGCTTACGAGCGTCGGAGGTACATGGATATCATTAAATGTACCGGACATTGAATCCTTACCGCCGATTGCAGCTGTACCATAGTCGAGCTGAGCCTTGTATGCACCTAAAAGTGCTGCAAGTGGCTTGCCCCATGATTCGTTGCTGCCCATTCTCTCGAAATATTCCTGGAATGTGAGTCTTGCCTTCAAAGGATCAACACCCATAGCGAGAAGCTTAAGAAGTGATTCAACTACAGAATGGTAAGCGCCTGCATAAGGGCTCCACTCTGTGTAGAAAGGATCGAAACCATATGTCATTACTGAGCAATCATGTGTTGTGCCGTGATCGAGCGGGATCTTAGCAGCCATACCTTCCTCAGGTGAATTCTGCATCTTACCGCCGTAAGGCCATACAACAGTAGCAGCGCCGATAGATGAGTCGAATCTCTGGATGAGGCCCTTACGTGAAGCGCCTTCCAAAGAATTAAGCGTTCCCTTAAGGCTGTCTGCAAAGCTGCCTTCTACATAGCCGTTTGCAGGTGTGTCAAGGAAGTCACCTGTTCCCTGAGGAACAACATCAGCCTGTGCATACTGTGTAGCGCCGTTTGTGTCGATGAAAGATCTGGGAAGGTCAACGATCGTATTGCCGTTCCATACCATCTTCATGATGGGCTCAGCTGTAACCTCAGCAACTACTGTAGCTTCAAGGTTCTCCTTTGCAGCTGCAGCCATGAACTTATCAAGGTCAGCAGGATGAACTACTACAGCCATTCTCTCCTGTGATTCGGAGATAGCGATTTCCGTACCGTCAAGACCGTCGTACTTCTTCGGAACTGCATCAAGGTTGATTGAAAGACCTTCAGCGAGCTCACCGATAGCAACGGAAACGCCGCCTGCACCAAAGTCATTACATCTGATGATGAGTCTTGTAACCTCAGGATCTCTGAAAAGTCTCTGGAGCTTTCTTTCCGTAGGAGGATTACCCTTCTGAACTTCAGAACCGCAAGTTACAACGGACTGGGTATCGTGAGCCTTGGATGAACCAGTAGCGCCGCCGATACCGTCACGTCCTGTTCTGCCGCCAAGGAGAACAACGATATCACCAGCCTGAGGTCTTTCTCTTACGATATTTGAAGCAGGAGCAGCACCTACAACGGCACCGATTTCCATTCTCTTTGCGATATAACCGGGATGGTAAACTTCATCAACCAAACCTGTTGCAAGACCGATCTGGTTACCATATGAAGAATAACCTGCTGCAGCTGTGCGGCAGAGCTTCTTCTGTGAGAGCTTACCCTTAAGTGTAAGTTCAACAGGTACTGTAGGATCGCCTGCACCTGTAACTCTCATTGCCTGATATACATAAGATCTTCCTGAGAGCGGGTCTCTGATAGCGCCGCCCAGGCATGTTGCAGCACCACCGAAAGGTTCGATCTCTGTAGGATGATTATGAGTCTCGTTCTTAAACATGAAGATATAATCTTCAGGCTTGCCGTCTACTTCGATCCTTACCTTGATAGAGCATGCATTGATCTCTTCAGACTCATCAAGATCAGCGAGCTTGCCGTCTTTCTTGAGCTTCTTGCCTGCGATCGTACCAATGTCCATAAGGCAGATAGGCTTCTGGCTGATCCTCTCACCGTAAACATCTTCTCTTGTAGCAAGGTAATCCTTGTATGTTTCCCTGATCTCAGCAGTGAGCTCGTCATCGCCTTCAAACTTAATGTCTGTAAGGTTTGTAAGGAATGTTGTATGACGGCAGTGGTCAGACCAGTATGTATCAAGAACACGGATCTCAGTAACTGTAGGTACTCTTCCCTGCTCTTTGAAGAAATCCTGAACGAACTTGATGTCGCTAAAACTCATTGCAAGTCCCATGGACTTCCTTAAGTTTTCGAGGTCTTCATCAGACATATCAAGGAAGCCGTCAACATTTGCTACTGTTGTAGGAATGTCATACTTATCGACAAGTGTCTCAGGCTTTTCTGCTGAAGCTTCTCTTGCTTCAACAGGGTTGATGAGATAGCTCTTGATCTTTTCCTTCTCTTCGTCAGAAACAGAACCATAGAAAGCTACGATCTTAGCGCACTTTACAATAGGTCTCTCCTTGGCAGTCATGAACTGGATACACTGAGCTGCGGAATCTGCTCTCTGATCGTACTGACCGGGCAAAGACTCAATGATGAGCACATAAGCTGCATCACTGAGATCAACAGTCTCGTCGTAGAGGATATCTACCGGCGGCTCGCTGAAGACAACAGTCTTGGCATTCTCGTACTCTTCATCAGTAACACCTGATACATCGTAACGGTTTACAACACGTACCTTCTCGATGCCTGCGACATTCAAGTCGTATTTAACATCGTGAAGGATTCCGCCTGCTTCGACGTTAAAGCCTTCTTTTTTCTCTGACAGTACTCGTCTTACATCATTCTCGTTCATAAGGTTCTCCTTGTGAAATTAATTACAGATTATCAGCGCTCTTGGAGAG
>JAEFBC010000077.1 GCA_016292155.1 Saccharofermentans sp.
CGCCTTTTTCTATCTTTTTTGATGAAAAAAAGGCCGTTTGAGATAGCGAGCGGGTTGCTCGCGGTGGCGGAATGGCAATATAAATCCTGCCGTAAACTTTAAGGCCCGCCACCGCAAACATGTAGTAAGATATAGAAAATGAAAAGAGGAATAAAGAGATGGAAAGTAAAAAGAAAAAATCCGGCTTCGCTGAGAGAATGAGCGAGAGCCAGCATAAGAGAAACAGGGTAATAAAGGCAAAGGAAGTGCAGACGGCATTTCCTGAGACTTTGGCTGACCAGGCGCCGAGAGGACCTTTGCAGGTAAAGAACCAGGTCATCGGCATATTGAGGCAGACACCGACGGGCGCTGCCGTTATTCCCGATCCTTCGTTCAGGAGCACTGATTACGGCGCGATCGAGATCGACAAGAACCACTTAAACGGCGCGCCTTTCAACATGGTCGTCGTCTGCGAAGTATTGAATCCCAATGACAGCAAGGGCGACTTAAGAGGAACGATTACCGAAGTACTGGGCGACTACGGCAACAACGACGTCAGAATGATGACTGTCTTAAGGCAGTTCGGTCTCTCGCAGACATTCCCTGAGAGTGTTCAGAAGGAAGTTGAGCCATTGCCGGTCAATCCCGATCCTGAAGTCATCATCAAGGAATTGGCAGGCGGCAGACGCGATAAGAGAGATCTTCTCACTATCACGATCGATGGCGAGGACGCCAAGGACTTAGACGACGCGATCTCCATTGAGAAGCTTAAGAACGGCAATTTCAAGCTTTATGTCCATATCGCTGACGTATCAAATTATGTCAGGGAAGGCACGATGCTCGATGCGGAGGCTTTCTCAAGAGCGACATCGGTATATCTTGTTGACAGGGTTATCCCGATGCTTCCGCCGAAGCTTAGTAACGGACTTTGCAGCCTTAACCCCAATGTTGACAGGCTTGCCATGACGGCTGAGATGCTGGTCGACAGAGAGGGCGGCATCTATGGCGGCGAGGTCTATGAGAGCGTCATTAAGTCCGACAGGAGAATGAGCTATACAGAGTGCTACAGGATCCTCACGGATCCGAAGCCCGAGGATGAGCAGGAGTACGGCGAGATCGTTCCGATGCTCATTAAGATGAAGGAGCTTGCCGAGATCTTAAAGTCCATGCGTGAGAGAAGGGGTGCGATCGGCTTTGAGATGCCTGAGACAAAGGTTATCTTAAATGACGACGGCACGGTTAAGGACATCATGCCTTACCCCATTAACTTCACGAACGGCATCATCGAATCCTTCATGATCTGCGCCAACGAGTTCATCGCCAAGAAGTTCTTTGACCTCAAGTACCCGTTTGTTTACCGTGTCCACGAAGATCCCGACCCGATCAAGATCGCGAGATTCTCTAACATCGCCAGGTATTTCGGTGCTTCGGGAAGGCTCTTTGGCAGGATCAAGCCGCTGGATGTCCAGAGATTTATGGATACGATCGGCGATAAGACTGCGCTTCCGGCATTAAATGAGCTCCTGTTAAGGTCTATGGCTAAAGCGAGATACTGCTCTGACAACCTGGGCCATTTCGGTCTGGCATCGAAATATTACTGCCACTTCACGTCGCCTATCAGACGTTATCCGGACCTTTATATCCACAGGATAATCAAGAGCTATCTCCACGGCGAGAACTCAAGAAGCCATTTTGCGGGCCTGGTCGACAATGCTGCAGAGCACTCTTCTGACATGGAGCGCAATGCCGTAGACGCAGAGCGCGCATCTGACGATATCAAGATCTGCGAATACATGGCTGATAAGATCGGCGAGCATTACGACGGCGTCATCTCATCCATCATCGATGCAGGTGTTTTCGTAAGGCTCGAAAACACCGTCGAAGGATTCGTTCCTTTCAGATCTTTAAGAGACCACTACTTCTTTGATGACAGATCCTACAGGGCGATCGGTGCCCACGGCGGCAAGATATTGTCGATCGGAATGCCTGTTACGATCGTGGTCGAGAAGGTTGATACAGAAGAGAACAAGATCGACTTCTCTTTCGAGTACGGATTTGAAGAAGAGCGCAATGAGAGAGGCGGCGGAAGACCTCCCGTCAAGAAGGGCAGGAAGGGAAAGCCAAGCGCTTCAAAGGTAAGAAAAGGCGCGTCGAAGAGCCGCGCACAGGCACCTGCAAGAAAGCCTTCAGGCACCGGCGGATTTGCCGGCAAGCCCAGAAAGGGCAGAACGGGCAGGGGACCTGCAAGAGGAAGACGCTGATTTTCGGCATTTTACCTATAGAACGAAGTTGACAATGGACGAGGCAATGATGTACTATTGCCTCGTTAATTGCGATGACGGAGACCCTAGTAGGCGTGGTAAGTCGCCTTCAGAGAGCTTTGTCCCCGGACTGAAAGACAAGCGGAAAGAGGCCATTGACGAATAACAACTCCAGCAGCATACCGGTATAAAGAGATTTCGCGTTGATAGCGAAGTAAATCAGGTGGCACCGCGGACATGTTTTGTTCGTCCTGAACTTAAAGGAGATTTAAGTTCGGGGCGTTTTTTGTTTCCCCGAAGAAAGGAATTGAATATGGCTAACCAGTACAGAGACAGGATCATCA
>JAEFBC010000078.1 GCA_016292155.1 Saccharofermentans sp.
GTCTGATTCGAGCTTCTCGCCTGCTACTTTTGCTACCTTGTAATTAGTCACCTTGTTCCACAGGAAGAATATGGTGATTCCGGTAACCGCGATCACGCCGATCCTCCAGTCGAAGAAGAACATGCCGACACCGATTACTATAGTTGTAATACTGCCCTGAAGGACCATCATGATGGCTCTCGTGGCGATATCGCCTACCTGCTCCATCGTGTTTGTGGTAACTGATGTAATGTGTCCTAAGCTCGTAACATTGAAATATCCCATCGGGAGATACCTTAAGTGCTCGGCTATCTGAATTCTCTTGCCTGCACAAGTATCGTAACCGCCTTCTGTCTCGAGCATATGGGCAAATCTGTTGACGCACGTCTTTCCTATAGTACTCAGCAGCATCAGACCGATTACAAGAAGGATAGTCTTAGTATCGATTTTCTGATCGATCACGGCGCCAAATGCTACGAATGCCGCAGGTATCTTCATCGCACCCAGGATCGCATCGAAAACACCGAGTACTACTGCTTTATATAGTTTCTTTCTGTTCTTCTGATCACAGAAATCGAAGAACTTCTTAATCATCTCAAACATTGAGGGCCTCCTTTCCGCTCATGGCAACACCTTCTGTCTCTGCTTCATCCTTTGCCATGCTGTGGGCTGCCCACATATTGCTGTAAAGAGGACATGTTTCAAGGAGCTCTTCATGAGTTCCGGATGCTTCAAGATTTCCTTTATTGATGACGAAGATCTTGTCTGCATCAACGATAGTGGAAAGCCTGTGTGCGATAACGATCAAAGTCTTGCCCTGTACGAGCTTTGCGACACTGGACTGAACGAGAGCTTCATTCTCCGGATCGGTATAGGCCGTAGCCTCATCCAGAATAACTACAGGAGCATTCTTAAGCATGGCTCTCGCAATGCAGATCCTCTGACGCTCACCGCCGGAGAGGTGTCCGCCTGCACCGCCTACTACCGTGTCGTAACCGTTTTCGAGTCCTAAGATGAATTCGTGGCAGCCGCACTTCTTGGCAGCATCGATTACTTCTTCATCAGTAGCGCCCTTCTTGCCGAGTCTGATGTTTTCCTTGATTGAAAGATCGAAAAGGTAATTATCCTGGGCAACATAAGCAATCTGGCTCATATAGTAATCAAGAGGGATATCCTTGATATTTACTCCGCCAAATGTGATCTCGCCTTCATTAGGATCCCACAAGGAATCAATGAGCCTTGCGATAGTGCTCTTGCCTGAACCCGAAGGTCCTACGATAGCACTGACCTCACCCTGCTTTATCTCCATGTTGATTCCGTGGAGAACTTCGGCATCCTTATACTTGAACTTAACATTTGTAAGCTTGATATCAGATCCGGCCGGCTCTTTTGTAAGAGTATCAGGCCTTTTCATATCCTCTCTTTCGAGTATCTCTGTAACCTCGCCGTATATCGTCTTTATCTTTAAGAAATCATCTGCATATGAGAAAGCAACGATCAGGGGTGTAATAAGACCCGCTGAAAGGATCACGCACATGACAAAGCTCTCGGGTGTGAGGCTCCCGTTCTGAACAAGCAATAAACCTACCGGCAGTACGCCTAAGAATGTAGCAGGCATGAAAGCCATGAATCCTGTCTGCCACCAGATGCATCTTCTCATCCAGTTGATAAAGCAGTCAGCGCCTTCTCTGGCAGCTGTTACGAACTTATCGTATGAAGTCTTGGATTTGCCGAATGCCTTGATTACTTCAATACCGTTAATGTATTCGACAGCAGTATCATTCAAAGCCTTAGTCTTCTGTACTGAGACCTCATAACCGCCTCTGCTCTTAATGAGCATTCCGACGGCCAGGAAACCACCGATGACAACGGAGATAAGGTTTGCAAGGCCCATTCTCCAGTCAACAGTAAGGAGATATACGAATATAACTATCGGAAGGATGATATTAGCCGTAAACTCAGGGATGATGTGAGCTAATGTCGTCTCCATCGAATCTACACGTTCAACGATAATGTTCTTATAAGCACCGCTGTTGTCAGCAAGTACTGATCCCAAAGGGATCGTCGAGAGCTTCTCGCAGAGCTGTCTTCTGACAGTGCCCAAAACATTGAATGTTCCCATATGAGACAACGATGTTGAAAAAGAATGGCAAGTAAGTCTTAATACCCAGCAAACAGCCATAAGGATCATCTTACTTAAATAGTAATTCCAATCTCTATTCCCGTTCAGAAGCTGAACGACAATATCAGACATGACAATATAGGGAGCGAACGACAATGCTACTCCCAAGATCGCCAGCACAACGCTCCAGCCAAAATACTTTGATTTCCTGCCCGCAAATTCGAGAACCCAGGAAAGCGTACTTTTCTTCTTCACTTCAACACCCCCGAAAATATTTTTCGCAATAGTTAGTTTAGCCTAACGGCCGCAAAACATATTAGTTAGAGTTAACTAACTTGTCAACATAAAATTTCTTGATTTCTCGCAAACCCTTGTGATAATTGACAGTTTTAGATTTTTACACTTGCATTTTTCCCGATGACAAATATAATGTTAGCCGTAACTAATTAGATAGGACTAACTTTTGTGTGTTAATCCTTACTATATTTATAGGAGACAGACATGATGCCTATTGTTGTTGCCGATTGCGGCGAAGAAATGATCGTAAAAAAAGTCGGCGGAAGTCCCGAAGTAAAACTTCATCTGGAAAACTTAGGAATCGTCCCGGGCGGATTTGTAACCCTTATTAACGTTAACGACGGCAGCGTGATCCTCAAGGTAAAGGAATCCAGGATCGCACTCAACAGGGACATGGCCATGAAGATCATGGTCTGACGATGTTTATTAATTAAACAGGAGGAATATATGAAGACACTAAAGGAAGTGAAGGTAGGACAGACCGTTAAGGTCGTAAAGCTCCACGGTGAAGGTGCCGTAAAGCGCAGGATCATGGACATGGGAATCACCAAAGGCGTTGAGATCTATGTACGCAAGGTAGCCCCCTTGGGTGATCCGGTCGAAGTTACCGTAAGAGGTTATGAATTATCTCTTCGTAAGAACGACGCAGAAATGGTCGAAGTCGAGTAAAACTGCACATGCTCGCTAGGGCTTCCGCGCTTCGCTTGTGCAGAATCGCTCGCACGCGCAGTTTTACTCTCACAGAATACTGAACCGATAGTTAATGGAGGAATTAATAATACATGGCTAAAGAAATAAAGATCGCATTAGCGGGTAACCCGAACAGCGGTAAGACAACACTCTTCAACGCTCTCACGGGTTCCAACCAGTTCGTCGGCAACTGGCCGGGCGTAACAGTCGAGAAAAAGGAAGGTAAGCTCAAAAAGCACGATGGCGTAACCATCACAGACCTTCCGGGTATCTATTCCCTCTCCCCTTATACTTTAGAGGAAGTCGTAGCACGTAATTATCTCATCGATGAGAATCCTGACGTTATCCTCAACATCGTAGACGGTACGAACCTGGAGCGTAACCTCTACCTCACAACACAGCTTACTGAATTGGGTATCCCTGTCGTAATGGCAGTAAATATGATGGATATCATTAATAAGAACGGCGACAAGATCGACCTTGATATGCTCTCCAAGCAGATGGGCTGCAAGGCAGTATCCATCTCCGCTCTTAAGGGCACGGGCATCATGGAGGCTGCAGAGGAAGCCATCAAGGCTGCTAACAACACCAAGACAGTTCCTCCGCACACTTTCTCAGGTCCCGTAGAACACGCTCTGGCTCACATCGAAGAGGCATGCCTCCACGATATGAATCCGGACAAGCAGAGATGGTACGCGATCAAGATCTTCGAGCGCGATGAGAAAGTCATCGAGAAGCTCGGCATCTCCAAAGAGACAATGGACCACATCGAGAACGACATCAAGGCAGCTGAGACAGAGCTCGACGACGATGCAGAGTCCATCATCACAAACGAGCGCTATGTCTATATCGCTTCCATCATCAAGTCTTGCTACAAGAAGAAGTCCAAGGAAAAGCTCTCCAAATCAGATAAGATCGACAGGATCGTAACCAACCGTATCCTCGGTCTTCCTATTTTCGCGCTCATCATGTGGCTCGTTTACTTCATCGCAATGACCACATTAGGAACCAATATGACCGACTGGACAAATGACAATCTCTTCGGTGACGGTTTCTTCTTCTTAGGCATCGGCCAGAAACAGTATGACGAGAATGTTGATAACTGGGCAGGCGAAGCTGTATTCGTTGACGGCGTTAAGGCTGTTATCGACGAAGCTGTTGAAAAAGACGTAACTGGTGCAGAGAATCTCCAGGCTGACTTCGAAGATGCTGACTTCGGCGCTTTCGAGGAAGACTATGGATTCTACTCAGCAGAACTCATGGAAAAGGGCTATGACATCGAAGCACCTCTCGTTGAATCCGGCGCTCTTGATGAAGAAGGCGAATTTACCACTCCTGCTATGGATGAGACTGAAGGCGCCGTATTCGTTCCTTCCATCCCTGATATGGTTTCCGGGTTGCTCGAGAAGGCTGGCGCTAACGAATTCGTTACAGGTCTTGTCGTTGACGGTATCATCGGCGGTGTCGGTGCAGTATTGGGCTTCGTACCCCAGATGCTCGTTCTCTTCTTACTTCTCGCATTCCTTGAATCCTGCGGATACATGGCAAGAGTCGCATTCGTACTCGACCGTATCTTCAGAAGATTCGGTCTTTCCGGTAAGTCATTCATCCCTATGCTCGTATCTTCAGGATGCGGCGTTCCGGGTATCATGGCATCA
>JAEFBC010000079.1 GCA_016292155.1 Saccharofermentans sp.
CCGTAGAGCTCTTCGAAGGTTTTCGGGCCTTCATAAGCCGGTGCAGGCGTAGTCTCAACGGGTGCCTCTGTCGTGGTCGTCATGCCGGAAAGATCAGTTGAAGGATCTGTGGCGTTTAATTTTCCGCCGCAGCCGGCGATCATGGCAGCAATAAGAGCTGTTGAGAGTATTAATGTTGCGGTTTTCTTCATTTCGTAATTATCCTTTTGTAGTCTTGCATGCATGCGGCGATCGTATCGTCCATGTCGTAGTACTTGTATTTTCCGAGCCGTCCTCCGAAAATAACATTGCCGTCTTCGGAAGCTAATTCTTCATACTTCCTGTACAGTTCATTGTTCCTGTCGTTGTTGAGCGGATAATAAGGCTCGTCGCCGACTTTCCACTCTGCCGGGTATTCGTGTGTGATAACGGTACCCTTGCCCTTGCCAAACTCGAAATGCTTGTGCTCCAAGATCCTCGTAAAAGGAGTCTCGGCATCGGTGTAGTTTACTACAGCATTGCCCTGGAAGTCATCAGTATCGGGCAGATATTCTGTCTCGAACCTCAGGCTTCTGTACTCAAGTTTGCCCAGGGAGTAATTATAATACTCGTCGATCATTCCCGTATAGATGATTTTCGAGGCAATATCCGCATAAGAACCGCGCTCTTCAAGGAAATCAACTCCAAGCCTTACTTCGATCCCTTCAAGCATATTCTCGATCCACTTCGTGTAGCCTCCGACCGGAATGCCCTGATAGTTATCGTTGAAATAGTTATTATCGTAAGTAAGTCTTACGGGAAGTCTCTTAATGATGAATGCCGGAAGCTCGGTGGCTTTTCTGCCCCACTGCTTCTCGGTGTAGCCCTTAACGAGCTTGTTGTAGATGTCAGGTCCAATAAGGGAGATAGCCTGCTCTTCCAGGTTCTTCGGCTCATCCACTTTGCCCAGGGCGATCTGCTCATCGAGCTTGGCCCTTGCCTCGGCGGGAGTTACAACGCCCCACATCTTATTGAATGTATACATATTAAAAGGCATTGAGTAGAGCTCGCCCTTGTACTTGGCGACTACGCAGTTGGTGTAGCGGTTGAACTCTGCGAACTTATTCGCAAAGTCCCATACTTCCTTGTCGCTCGTGTGGAAGATGTGCGCGCCGTACTTGTGTACATTGATCCCGTGAACATCTTCGGTATAGACATTGCCTGCAACATTCGGTCTTCTGTCGATCACAAGACACTTGTATCCGTCATCTGTTGCAAGACGCGCGAAAGTCGCACCGTAAAGACCTGCACCTACGATCAGGAAGTCATATTTACCCATATTAATGCCTCCATTTATCTAAAAGTCTTGATAATAATACACTATTTTACTGATATTGCCTAAATTACTCTTCCTTAAACTCCTTACAGGCACTAAGGAATTCCGTAAATTTCTCCGGTTCACGGGCGGCCTCTGCGAAGGTCTGGTGAGGGAACCATCTTGCCATTTCCAACAGGCCTTCGAAAGGAAAACCAATCGCTGCGCAGTCCTTCTTAAGTGCATCGGTAAGGACCTTTTCCTTCAGGATACGGTTCATCTTCCATGAAGATCCGCACTTAAGCTCCGGTGAACAGTCAGCAATATATATGCTTCCGGCAGAAATAAGATCCTCGCATCCGTTAAGACCAAGCAAGAGGTCATATATTCCGCCCTCGACCAGGAACTTGCCCAGCTCCTCATCGAAATATGAGAGCTCATTCTTATCAAACGAGATCTTTACTTCCGCTTCCTCTCCTGCCCTGATAAGAGGCTTTGCAAAACCTATAAGCTCAACAGGCGCTCTTGAAGTTCCGGCCTTGCGCTTGGAGGCATATAACTGAACGACAGTCTTGCCGTCTTTCTTACTCTTATTCTCAATATTGAAGGTGACGCTGAACTTATTGCCCTTCCTCGTTCCGAGAATGCTGTTTACGGCAAACTCCGAATAAGAAAGGCCGTATCCGAACGGGAAAAGCGGCTTTATCCCGCGCTTCATATAACCTCTGTAACCCACATAGATACCCTCACCATAATTACATGTGAGGTTGTCAGGGTAGCAAAGGTAAGCAGGTGTGTCTTCGTACCTAACAGGGAATGTGCAGGGCAGCGCGCCGGAAGGATTTACGGCTCCTGTCATGATATCTGCCATGGCCTTTCCGCCCATCATGCCGGGATAGAAGACTGCAAATATTGAATCTACGGACTTCTCGAGACCATCAAGTTCCACGGGGCCCGGAACATTCAATATCAGGCAGATCTTTCCCTTGCCCTTATTCTTTGCAAGTTTCTTGATCATCGATACCGTCTTCTTATTCATCTTCAGGTCAGGCCTGTCGGCGCTCTCGCCTGAATCGACAGTCTCGATTACGACCGCGGTGGCGCCCTTCCTGAACGCTTCGATATCATCTTTAAGAACGTTTTTGCTTCTTAAGATCTTTCCCAATTCTTCCGAAAGACATGTCGTCCTGTCCGTCTTAACCTCGGCTGATCCCCAGCCTGAATCCTGGAAACGGTCAGGTCCGAAGAACACGGCTTTTGCGTTCTTCTTCAAAGGCATGGAGCCGTTGTTCTTAAGCATTACGATGCCTTCTGCAGCTGCATTGTAAGCAGCCTTATCGCCGGCCTTCCTGTACTTGGAAGTGGTAAGGCCTTCAGGCTTTTTCACGCTGCTGAACTTATCTATCAGTTCGAGCACTCTTAATGCGGCGGTATCAAGATCTTTTACGGGGAGCCTTCCGTCATTTACTGCCTTAACGATGTCCGAACTGTCCCACGGGCCGGGCATGAAGATATCCTGGCCTGCCGCTTCGGCATCGCCCGTGCTGCCCTTGCAGGAATCCCAGTCGGTCATTGCAACGCCCTTATAGCCCCATTCTTCCCTAAGGACTGTCTTAAGAAGCCACGGATTCTCATGGCAGTGGACACCGTTGATCTTCGGATACGCGGTCATGAGGGTCGAAGCCACCTTGCAGCAGGCTTCAAAAGCCGGGAAATAGATCTCCCTTAATGCCCTCATGCTTACGAGTTCATCTATGTTCATGCGGTTGATCTCAAGGTTATTGCAGGCAAAATGCTTGACGTTCGAAGA
>JAEFBC010000080.1 GCA_016292155.1 Saccharofermentans sp.
CAACAGATAAAGTCCGATGCCGAGCGGGTAGAACATCCACACGACAAGAGCAACTCCGAATACTGAATCAGCCTGATCTAAGAAAATGAAGAACACCTTCCAGAAGCCGCTTACTGATTTGCCCGGAGTGATATCAAGTCTCCTCTTAAGAAAGCTGTTCGGCAGCTCGAAAAGCGAATATCCGAGGCCCAGCAACACACCAATGAGGAGATTAAAAGGGATAGTATTTTCATGGTTCTGATAGAAGAAATTCAGATCGTGCAGAGCACCAGTCTGGCACGCAAATCCCCACAGGACCGAAAACAACGTATTGAAAAGTATATATCCCAGCATGCCCTTCCATGTCTTGTTGTCACCGAAGAGCCTTTTGCCGTCAACGAAATTCTTACCGAAATCTATAGGTTTAGCTATTGCCTTTAGGATAGGCAGCTTACACCATAACATTACCATCACCCCTGCCAGTATTGTCGGCACGAGGGTAACGTACATCATCCCAATAACTCTCAACATAACTTCCTCCACGACTATCCTACCACAACGCCCATGAAGCACCAAATTATAATTAACATATTATGGAAATTGGTAAATCAGTTCTGCGCGCCTGCAGCGGCCGGTGCTTTCCCGACTTTTAACAGGAACTTCCATACCGTAACAAGCACTATCGAAGCTGCGCCTGCTACTAGAACACTGACCTGGCCTGAAGCTATCAATGAACCGTCGTGATAGTACTTTAAATATTCCAGAAGGAACCTTACGACAGTTAACAGCGCAAGGATCACATATATTGCGGCGATCTTGTTCTTTATTTTCCTGATGAGTATCAGATTTATAACAAACATTGCGATAAACACAACCATGTCGATTATCTGCGCAGGAAAATAAGAACCGCCGTTTGCGCCTGAATAGACTATTGCAAAAGGTCCTTCATAATCTTTCCCGTGGCAGCACCCTCCGAAGAGACATCCGGTTTTCGCAAGGCCATACATCAAAGGTGCCGTTGCGATGAACGATGCCATGACGCTTTCGGGCTTGTCCTTTATGATAAGGCCTGAAACAAGAACTCCCAGGATCATGCCGACAACAGCTCCAAGGCCTGAGAAACCAAGCGCTCTGGGATCGTTAGATATCAACATATTCCCCATTACCGAATTAGTCACTGTGAAAACAGAGGTCAGAATGCAAGTGTATAAGATCGTGTGCTTCGTGACTCCGGCTTTGCGCATGAGATAAATTGCAACTGCGAATCCTATAGCGACTGATGTTAATACCAGCAATCCATAAGGAGACCAGGCCAGTTCAGGTATATAGATCTTCATAGGAATTACCCCGGCATATGGCATGTGGCGCAGGTATAGACACAGTATGCAATGATCGCTATGAGTATTACTGCAACAGTTATTGCCATCGCGATGTATACCCACAATAAGATTTTCGCGAACCTGTTCTCTCTGAACTTTGCTCTGGCAACGATCACGAGAACCCAAGCCGCTTCAAAAGCCACAGAACTGAATGCTGACAGAATTTTGAAGATAATATTCTGAGTTTCATAATTGACAAAAGCAGAATAAACATATGTGACTATTGCTGAAACAATGGATGCCGCATACAAGCCCAGCGAGATATAGCAAAGCAAATCTGCTTTCTTTTTTCTTGCAGCATAATCCACCTGCGGCATTGCCGCTGTTACTGGCATTGCAGGTTCCTGCTGTACAGGTTCGTAATATGTAGGCTGATTATCCATATTAAGTGCCTCCTTCGTTCTGATTAACCTGGAATGTGGCCACAGTGAGAAATGCAGTATGCGCAATAACCGATGAGCGCAACAGAAAATGCTATCACAACCGATATATGGAACCACAATAACACCTTAGCAAACTTACTTTCACTGAAATTAATTCTGGCAACGATCGCGAGAACCAGAGAAGACTCATAAGCTGCAACAACGGATGCGCACGCTAAAAAGAATATGTCATTCATTTTCGCATCATTTACCAAGGGATAAGTTAAAAATATGCCTGTGGCAGAAAGAACTGCAGCCAGGAATAATCCCAGAGAGAACCCGCAAAAGATATTAGCTTTGCTCTTACTTTTGACAGAGGTTTTCGTTTCCTTCTGCAATGTATTGTCTGTAGTCTGATTATCCATATTCCTGACCTCCATCGCTTAGATTCCCATTGTTGTGCCACTGCAACAGGAAAACATAAATACGATTTTGAGAATGAATAGCAGTATGGCTAACACGCCTGTCACGACGTATGTGATTATCAATGCTTTGGCAATGCGGTTTATTTCAGTTATCTCTTCAGAATAAATTGCAGATGCCAGACCAGCCGCAAACGAGAAAACCGGGATATAACCTTCGTAACTCTTCAGCAAACCTGAGAACTCAAATACACCGAAGTAAACCAAACAAAGCGACAGTATTGAAAAGACATACAATAGCACAGATAAAATGCAGAACACTTTAGATCTGATTCTTGCGGCGTCACTAACCTGCGGCTTGGCCGTTATAGCAGTCATCGCAGGTTCCGGCTGCAAAGGTTCATTGTCTGTAGTCTGATTATCCATATTCAGTACCTCCTTAAATGGCGGTATCAAATTGAAAGGTTCCTGTCTACTTAGCCGCATAATACGACGAAATTGCTTTGATAGTCAAACTAATTTTCGGCAAAGGTGTGGCAAGTTTGGGTTTGAGGGTGTTTTGGGATTTTATTTTTCCGTAAAAAGTTCCGGCTATGTCGGACAAATATCCGGAATTCCGGATCTGCATAACAGTAATTCCGGAAAAAGTTCCGATAGTCGGACTTTTTTCGGAATTTCAATCGCATAGATTAAGCATGGATGAAGAGAAGATTCTCAGCAGATTATTCCGCCGCCGACAACGCAGCCGTTCTCATCGTAGAATACGGACGACTGTCCTGGCGACACGCCTTTTACGGGCTCATCAAGGACGATCTTCACCTTGCCGCCGCCCAGATATTCGACTGTTGCGGGACGCTCGGTCTGATGGTATCTGGCCTTGGCAAAGCAGCGTATCTTCCCGCCTTCAGAAGGCTCGGGAACACTTTGGAAATTAACATCTCTGCAGCAGAATGTATCAACCAGAAGGTCATCTTCAGTGCCGAGCACGACAGTGTTATTCTCAGGGCAGATCTTAACGACAAAAGCCGGAACGCCTAAAGCGATCCCTAAGCCTTTGCGCTGGCCGACTGTGTACTGGTGAATGCCCTTGTGCTTGCCTAAAACATTGCCTTCAAGATCAACGAAGTTGCCTTCTCCGGGCAAAGTTCTGTCAGTGTGTTCACCAATAAAATCAGTATATCTTCCTTCAGTGACGAAGCAGATCTCCTGCGATTCAGCTTTGTGCGCACAAGGAAGTCCTGCCTCTTCAGCGATAGCGCGGACTTCGTCTTTGGTGTACTTGCCAAGAGGCATCAGTGTGCGCGCGAGCTGCTCCTGCGTAAGTTTATAGAGCATGTATGTCTGGTCTTTGCCGATGTGCGAAGCCTTGCGCACGGCATATCTTCCATTCGGGAGCTTGTCGATATAAGCGTAGTGGCCCGTAGCGACATAGTCCGCACCGAAGATATCGGCGAGTTCCATGAGCTTTGCCCACTTAACATAGCGGTTGCACTCGATGCACGGATTGGGCGTGAGGCCCTCAAGATATGCGTCAACAAAGGGGGTTACAACGTTTTCTTTGAAAAGAGAGGTGCAGTTATGCGGATGGTATCTGATGTCCAGGATCTCGCAGATGCGCCTTGCCTCGTCGATCTCGCAGCACCTGCTGTCGCCGTCCTCATCGGATCCCCAGACGCGGAGCGTAACGCCAATGACTTCCATGCCCTGTTGCTTCAGCAGATAAGCTGCAACAGCGCTGTCAACACCGCCCGACATTCCGACAATAACTTTGGTCACTTTACTTGCTCTCTTTAAGGTATATTTTCGCCTGATATTGTTTCACATTTGGAGAATAAGAGCAATCAGCATGTTATTTATTCACTGAAAAACACACCTACAGACAAATCATCCGTTTTTTGAGTTTTTATATGTAGGTTTTAGCGTTTTGATGCTCGAAAATAACTAAACCTACAGACATTTTTGCGGATAACCGGCTTATTATCTGTAGGTTTCCCCTCATTTAAAGCTTTTCGCGTCTAAACCTACATATAAATCTAATGATTTTCGCGTTTTTGTCTGCAGGTGGTCTTAATAGGCGTTTTTAAAGCACACGAAAAAGAGGCCGCCCGAAGGCAGCCTCCTTAAAGATCTTATTTCCTCTTGACCGGTATCCAGATTGCGCTCTTGTAATCTGCCGCAGCGGGATCACCGTCGGCATACCACTCGACATTTGCGTTGCCGGAGAGCTCGTAGTCGGGATTGCCGGGAAGCCACTCTGTGAAGATCTTTGTGTTTACCGACTGCAGAGCGCCGGGGCACGGACCTGTGATATCGAAGACCGCCCAGTCGCCTACGGGGAACTCATAAAGTTCCATGCCGAGAGGTACCTCGCCACCCTTGTATTCGCCGGCGATAAGATATCTGAACTTTGTGGATCCGATGTCATCGATGCAGATGCCGAACTCGCCGATGCGGTTGTCCAAAACTGCCTTCTCGTACTCGTTTGCGGGTTCCTTGCCGGCCTCAACATTTGAGAGATACTTCTCTACCATCTCGCCCCAGAACTTGGGGATCTCGGCGTAAGAGGTCTCGCTGTCGAAGATTTTCTGAAAGCCTATTACCTTTAAGCCATCCTTAGGTGTGACCTTATAATCCATTTTGTCTCCTCCTTGAACAGTTATATTGATCCTTACGGGAAGGAACTGATTGAACGGCGCGCCTGAGCGGACCTGCGAAGGCGTTGCTCCGTGGAAGCGCGAGAATGCTTTGGTAAAACTCTCGGGTGTCTCATAGCAATAGCGGTAAGCGATATCGATAACCGGATCTTCCGTACTTCTCAGGTCGATCGCTGCCTGATACAGCCTGCGGTTTCTGATGTATTCGCCGACGTTATAACCCGTCATGAACGAGAAGCCGCGCTGCAGAAAGATCGGCGAGATGAAAACCTTGCCGGCGACATCCTGTACACTGATGTCCTCTTCAAGATTATCCTCGATAAACTCAATCGCTGCCCTGATGCCTGTGAGCCATTCCACGTCCCGTTCCTCCTTCCTTTGATGATGTCAGTATAACTTCAGGAAGATATCCTCTCCTGTCATTTCCGAAACTATTTTGTCCGTACTACTTAAGCCTGATCTTAAAGCAAAGCGGTTTATCTTCTGCAGGCTCTTTGTCAATCGTGATCCTGAGTCCTTCCTCAGCACTCGAAAAGCCCGTCACTCCAATCCCTCCAAGCACTTGGACGCCTGTCACATCAACATCTTTCAACGACCTGATGCAATATTCAGTACCTGAAGGCTTCATGCAGAAAGCGTAAAGATATCCGTCCTTACAGGTAAAACGGTAATCGGAAGAAGTAAACTCCTTTTCATCGTTGTCCATAAAGGATCCCGCCACGTTATTTACTTCGCCCTCGCCGAAGACTTTCCACGGAGTTGTACCGTAGATACCTTCGCCATTTATCTTCATCCAG
>JAEFBC010000081.1 GCA_016292155.1 Saccharofermentans sp.
GATTTAGTATACAAAGCTCTGTTAAAAAAATATAGTGACAATATAAAGAAGGGTTATTCTGATGAATTAGAGAAAGCCATATTTAGGAAATTTAAGGTTGATGATAATACCTTTGAAGATATAGATAGTATTTTTGAGTTTTGCAACTCCCATATAACAGATGAAATTAAAAGTCTTAATAAATCAAATATTAGAATTAAACACATCACTGAAAGAGTTAAAGAAAAATTTAATGATAAATTTGTTAAAGAGCTTGATCTGGTTTTAATATTTCTCAATCTGCAACAGACAATACATACTAGCTTTGATATAGCGTATCAGAATTCTGATTGGAATGTCGTATTAAAAAGATATTCTTTAAAGAGATTTGAGTGTTTGTATGGAAAAAAGAATGCAGTTTTGTTGCTTGATGACTTCTCTTCTCAATACGAATATGCTTTTAAAAATACTAGCGATCATGGTGTTGCATCAGCTGTTTATGCCGTGAAAGTTGTAAGTATGTATCAGGAATTGATTAAACAAAATGAAAATGCCAAGTATATTTGGCTTAATATATTGCTGGACATTACGAACAAAAATCGATCTTTATCTCAATATATAAATAATTATGATCATGTGTTTTCTAATGTGATCTCTGCAGTATTTTTACATAATCTAAATGTTAAGCAATTTAAAAATCCAGATATGCAAGAGAAAAGAGTTAAACCATCAGATACATTCACGTATTTTGCAATGTTGTGCGATGCTCTTCAACATTGGAATCGTCCATATGCTGAATTGCAGTATCAGACTCGTTTTTTGACTGATAACGCTAGTGATTTTTATGATATAGAAACAATTGATGGCCGTATTTATGTTTATGAAGATGGTGAGGAGGAATTCCAAGAACGCCTAAAGAAAAACATAGCAAAATTGTCTGAAAATATGGAAGATGTTGGTTCTATAGTTAAAAATGGTTATTCAAACAGAAATAAGAAATAGTTTAGGTTTACTTGGAAATACAATATAGAGAACTACAATTAATAAAGCACGGAATAAGTATTCCGTGCTTTATGTTTTATGCTCGAAATGCGAAAATGAGTTTAAAACAAGTGTGCTTTTAGGATTTATGTTTGATTCGTAGTGCATCCTACCTGCTATTATGAGTGAAGCTGGATTATTAGACGAAGTTGGAGAGGAGCATATTCTGCCTCATCTACTAATTTATTATGAAACTGAAAGTCGCTAAGATAAAATCAAATGGTAATCGTTAATTTGCGTTTGGATTGGATGATATTTTCATGTGAAACACATATGATGAAAGAAATTGTATATTGAGACAACAAAGAACTATCGCCGAAAACAAATCTGATAGATCAGTCTCAGATAAAAACTAAAGTGAATCTTGACTGCATTTTAGAGAAAGGTTGCATTTCCTCAAATGCACGAGTATAATCACCACCAACATCAAACGGGAGGAGGTCCTGACAATGACAAGTACAATTGAATTAAACAATAGAACAAACAACGGGCGTGCAGGATCTGCTTCTGTAGCTTAATTTCTTAATTAACTATTTCCAGTGTGATCCATAAACTTATGCACCTCATTGAGGTCGTTTTTGCATGCCTTTTCGAAGACGAAAGGAATTAATTATGGACACTATTAAAGGAAACTACGCTGAGGCTGTAGTCTATGCATCAAGCATTGAAGACTACGCCAAAGCCCAGATCAACATGATCTGCGACAACGATATATCACTAGGTTCAAAGATAAGGATAATGCCTGACTGCCATCCCGGTAAGGTAGGTCCTATTGGTCTTACCATGACCGTTGGTAACAAGATCATTCCCCAGCTCATGGGAATTGATATCGGATGTGGAATGCTGGTATCAAAGATCAAGACAAGGAACATCGAATTCCAGAAGCTGGATAAGGTTATCAGGGCGAATGTTCCGGCAGGTTTTGCTATTCGTAAAGCTTCGCATAGTAAGGCTGCTTTCGACGTAATATCAGACCTTCGCTGCCTTCGTGCAGTAAATACTGATAAGGCATTGAGAAGTCTCGGAACGCTTGGCGGAGGCAATCACTTCATCGAAGTCGATAAGGGTGAAGACGGGTACTACATCGTTATCCACACCGGCAGCAGACACTTAGGTGTTGATGTAGCTGATTACTATACAGAGAATGCAAGGCGCCGCCTTGTAAACATGGGCAAGGATGTTCCGTATGAAGTTGCTTATGTGGAAGGACCTCTCATGGAGGATTATCTTTACGATGTAAAGATAGCGACTGCTTATGCATCGCTTAACCGGGAGATAATACTTCATGAGATCCTGAAGGGCATGAAATGGAAGGAAGAAGAGCGCTATGAATCCATTCATAACTATATTGGTGTGAATCCTGACGGTGTAAAGATTCTCAGAAAAGGTGCTGCATCAGCACTTGAAGGTGAACCTGTGATTATCCCGATCAATATGCGTGACGGTGTGATATTAGGTGTGGGTAAAGGTAATCCTGAATGGAACTATTCCGCACCGCACGGATCAGGACGCAAGATCAGAAGAACAGACGTACAGAATGGTTATACCGTATCAGCATTTAAGAAAGATATGAAAGGTATCTATAGCACTTCCATTTGTGCTGAGACACTTGATGAAGCGCCTGTAGCATACCGCGGAATCGATGAGATCTTAACTGCGATCGAAGATACGGTTGAAGTAAAAGAAATCGTAAAGCCTGTATATAACTTTAAGGCAGGTAAAGAGAGGTAATTATGTTATTACAGATAAGTTCAGGACAGGGCCCTGTTGAGTGCTCTGTCGGCGTGGAGAAGCTTTGCAAGGCTCTCCTTAAAGAATTCGAAGGATCGCGTATCGTATCCGTTAATGCAGACTATTCAGGCAATGGTTATAAGTCTGCAGTTATGGAATTCGATGGCGATGTATCTTCGCTTGAGGGAACGGTCTTATGGGTGTGGAAAAGCACCATAAGACCTGGCCATCAGAGGAAGAACTGGTATATCGATGTGCATGTGATAAAGGAAGCTGAATCAGTAGGTGAACTTGATGCTAATGACTGTGAGATAACCACAATGCATTGTGGCGGCAAAGGCGGCCAGCATGTAAATAAAGTGGAGACCGGCGTAAGGATCTTACATAAGCCTACAGGTATCGTCGTTACATGTACTGAAGAAAGAAGCCAGGTACAGAACAAGAACCGTGCTATGAAGCGCCTGGCAGGCATTCTTGCAGCAAAACAGGAAGATAATAATGCGGAAGCTTTAAATAACGCATGGCAGAAGCATACAGAGATCGTCAGAGGCAATCCGGTGAGGAAGTATGAGGGGGAGAAGTTTAAAAGAGTAATTTAACAGTCAACAAACTCATACACTTTTCCTCATCTCTTATCCTTCCTTTCTGTTATCCTACACTCAGCGCTTGGGGATAAGTAGCGCTGGATAATAGGAAACATTGGAGGAAAACAACAATGAAGATCTTTAGAAGTATTGCAGCTCTAGGGCTGGTTTTCGCGATGGGCGTATCGTTTGCAGGGTGCGCTAATAACGAAGGCGGAGCAGAAGCTTCGGATACTACGGCACCTGTGGTTGTTGAGAATGTGACTGAAAGCTCAGCAGAGGGAAGCGAATCTGATAATGGGACAGTCACGGAGGTTTCCGGGGCTCCGGAAGCTCCTTCAGAAGATACTTTCGAGCAGGCGTTGGCAAATATCAGGGGTGCTCTGGGACAGGAAAGGGAAGCTGTTAAGGCTGTTTTTGAGAGCAAGTTCGGAGCAAAGCTTGGTTCTGAGGAGACTAACAAGAACGACTACTTCTACGCAACTGACGTTACTATAGGCGGCGTTCAGTTTACGCACGTGACGCTCAGGACAAGTGCGGCCGACGGCAAAGTCTGCGGGATCGACCTCGTTAATGACACCAGCAACACGGCCGAATGCAAGAGCTTTGTTGAGACGTTCAAGAAAAGACTTTCTTCGTCTTACAGCGACCAGTTAACGCCCGTGGATTCCACTGAGTACGAAGGCGTTAAGGTTAGTGTCGGCGAAGGTGCATCGTGCACTGTCGGAGGCTCTTACTCTGCAAACTACAACAAGTTCTATCTGATATTTAACTCAGAGTCTGCTTGAAGTAAAAACTGACATACATTAATTGATGCAAATGAAAGGCTGTCTCTTATATAGGGACAGCTTTTTTGCTGATGCCGGGAAAGCGGCCTTAAAGCGCGCTTATGAAGTGTAACTTCCACCTTAAATCTGCTATTCTATAACTGATGCGCACACATCTGGCGCAGTTGGAATAAAGGGAGGAGAGAAAGATGAAAAAGTTAAGAAGTATTGTATCTGCAGGATTGGTTCTCGCAATCGCACTGTCAGTTGCTTCGTGCGACGGTGCAGGCAAGAACACCACGGAAGACACCACCTATGAAGCACCCATGGTTGTAACCGAGATCGAGGAACCGACTACTACTGAGACAGAGGCGACAACCAAGCCGACTGTCGATCCGTGGGGACAGCTCTATGGAGCTGATGAGATCGTTGGTGCAACAGCGATTGCAGATACGGTCCTGGATAAGAAGACTGATGACGCATTGTTCGGACATTACCTTGACGGGTTTATGCATGGCGGAGCGGCCTTCTCGGGCGATAAGAGCCACCGCATAATGGTGCCTGATGGCGGTTATAAGATCGAAGGCATCACATTGAAGAAAATCTATCTTTGGACTGAGAATGATGTTGTGACGAAGATCACTTTTGCCGCGAGAGACAAAGAGCTGATTCCTTCGACTGAAGCAGAGGCAAAGGGCGCAGCGTCCGACATGAATTACGATGCTGAAGGTGCGTTTGCGAAGATAACATCCAAGCTTGCTGAAGCGTTCGGTGAGTCCACAAAGACGGTCGACACATCAGACCTTAAAGCAGCTAAGAGCGAGTGCCTCGTGTGGGAGCACAACGGCAGGGACATTGCAGTAACATATGCTGTGGACTGCTACGGTATCTCAGGTAATAACGAGTTCAAGATCGAAGTCTATCCATCAGGCGCAGAGGGCACTTCTGATACTGCAGGCGATGACTTCAAAGTTACAATGACAAAGCTCGGCAACTGCATGGGTCTTGATAAGGACTCCGTCAAGAGTATGGTGGAAGACCTCTTTGGTGTGAAGCTCAACAACGAGCAGGCAGATAACAATAACTACTTCTATTCGGCAAGCATCACCATTGAAGGCGTTGAGTTTAACCAGGTGATCTTGAAGACGAATAAGGGTGACGGCAAGACTTACGAGATCTACTTTATTAACGATACGTCCAGCACAAAAGAGTGCGAGTGTTATCTCGAGTCATTCAAGAAAAAGCTTGCTGACAGTTACTCTGATAACTTCATTCCGACGAATTCCTCTGAATATAAAGGCGTCATGAGCATGATCGGAGATTACAATTTCTGCATTATCGGAGGTTCGTACTCCGCTAATTACAACAGATTCTATCTGATCATAAACGCTGAGCGTCTGAAAGAAAAATAAAGAGGCATTTTAGATGTACGTGCTCGACGGACAATGGTATATGGAAGGCATAGACTGGGACGACGAGGGCTGTATCCACAGCAGTGATGAATTGTTGTCCGTGATAGAGTCCGTCGGTTTCCTGCCGCTCTTCAGCAGCGGTGTTCCGGGCTTTTCCGTCGAAGAGATGACCGATACTTCCTGCTGGTGGAGCGGCGATGTATCTGTCGATCCGTGGGAGTGGAGAGCCGTACTCGCACGCACAGGGAAAGTTGCCTATGGCAAATTCTATGGCGGCCGTGCCGGGTTCATATCTAAGAAATGGTTTCCTTACTTTGCGAATTACCGCCGCGATGGCTACGACTTCGACGCTCTCTATGAAGACGGCAAAGCAGGCTACCGCGAGAAGCTACTGATGGATCTTTTCGTGCCCTCAGGCGTTGATATGTGGAGCGTGAAGCCTTCATCTCTGGAGGGCATGGGACTTGCTTCATCGCTCTACACCAACGAGATGAAAGAGAAGGGCGGCTTTGGCAAAGGCGGCGAAAAGAATTTTGAAGGCACGCTCACCAAGCTCCAGATGCAGACATACCTGATCGTAAAGGACTTCAGGCCGCGTCTTAACAAGCACGGCGAAGAGTACGGCTGGGCCGTCGCGATAATGACGCCGCCCGAATACCTGTGGGGCTACAAACACGTGACCTCGCGCTACAAGGAAAAGCCTTCAGAATCTTTTAGCAAGATCGCTGCCCAGATCGGCAAGCACTTTGAGTGCGATGAGAAGTCGCTGAGGAAAGTCCTATGAGCAGGAACGTTAAGCTTGTGCGTCATGCATCTGTGGCTGATGCCCCGCTGGTCGTGCTGAACTGTTTTGGTGATGAAGGGGAAGCGGTTGCATCTGAGCTTGACGGCTTAGTTGATTCTCCGTATTCGCTGCTCGCAGTTTGCGTCTCTGATTGGAATTCTGCTCTGTCGCCATGGAAGGTTCCTGCCGTGTTTAAGGGCGAGTCTGATTTCGGGTGCGGCGCGGATGAATATATCGCTGAACTTGTTGATGAGATCGTGCCTGCGACGTGTTTTGAGGCAGGTCTTAAGCCGAGCGCTGTCTACATCGCCGGATATTCGATGGCAGGCCTGTTCGCGCTCTATTCTCTTTATAAGACTGACTTCTTTGCAGGCTGCGCTTCATGCTCCGGTTCACTGTGGTTTCCGGGCTTTTACGAGTTTGCTTCTGAACATGAATTCACTGCTGCGCCTTCGAAGATCTATCTCTCATTAGGCGACCGCGAAGCAAAGACTAAGAATCCTGTAATGGCGACTGTGGAAGATAAAACGCGGGGCATAACTGAACGCTATAAAGCCAAGGGCTACGATGTGTATTTTGAGATGAATCAAGGCGGACATTTCACCGATCCGGCGCTTCGGACAGCAAAGGGGATTGCGTGGCTGATTAAATAAAAAACCTCACCCAAGGCTGCAAACTGAAGTGAGGTTATAAATAAACTAAATCTCGGAAGCAACCGTCTTTGCAGACCATGCTTTCTTGAACTGATTTTAGCATCGCGGCTGTTGATGGTCAACGCGCTTCAGACCTTCAAAACACATCGTTATTACTTCTTCAAAAAGCCTTAAAAAAAGTCTGACACACACTATTCTGTCCCATTAATCGAAGGACAACTGAATCATTTGCCGATACAATATTAGTGGCATGGCCTGCTAAATTGGGGCGGTTACCTTCCGAGTATTACATGCTTCTTTGAACTCGTTCAAAGAGGTAAAAGGAAAGGAGGTTCCAAAAGTGACAGACTATGAGATTTTATCTCTTGTGATAACTGTGATCGGCTTGCTGGTTGGCGTTATCTCGCTGCTGCTTAAGGCATTCGCTTTCCTTGATTCAAGGTATAAGCGCAAATGAAACACCTCACCCATAGACCGTCATTCTAGGGTGAGGTAACTTTTTACTTTACTCGGAAGCAACCGTCTTTGCAGACCATGCTTTCTTGAACTGATTTTAGCATCACGGCCTTATACAGTCAACGTTATGCCGCGCCTAATTCCCCTCCTCAATAAACACCACGCTGTACATATCCTTTATCGCGACCGCCTGTCCGTCGGTGAATACTATCGCGTTTTTGTACTGGTCGATCGTCCTTGCGTTGCCGATCTTGGATGCGTATTTGCCGCCGTCCTTTTTCTTGTCCGGGATGAAATACGTGACACGTATCTTAGGCCGCTCAGAAAGTCTTTCTGTGAGCTCTCCTAACTGCCTGTTCAATTCCGCTATCTCATCTTCTAACATCTCGCGTCTTGCGTCAGTTAGCCGCGCTGTTTCCTCGACCGCATCCTCATATCCGACGAGCGCTGCGAAAGGTGAGAACTGCGCAGCCCGGTCGTGCATGGACATGGGCGGAAGATCGATATACTGCGGTCTTTCAAGGTTAATTATGTCATCGTACTTGCTCATGCTTTGTGTCCGCCTATCTGGCTGTTGCGCTCGATCGCCGTACCGCCTTTGTTGAGGTTCTTGGCCTTTACGACCGCGTTCTTTCCGTACTTGTGTTTTATCTCGAGCATCGCTTCCTGAAGCGCGCGTTCCTTGGCGAGCTTCTCATCCTGCTCCGCCGTGTCCTCATCTTCCTTGCCAAGATCGAAGATGCTCATCTGCTCGTGCTTTTCGAGCTTTGGGACATCTTCTTCGCTGATTACATTGCACGCGGCGATCCCTAAGCGGCGGCTCAAAAGATCCGGGTCTGCAATCGCATCAAATAGCTTCATGACCGCTTCCGTAATGATCTTCGTCGACGACGTGTGCCTGCCCAGATTGATCGTGCCGTGCGCGTGCTTGGGCACCTCTCTGCCGTAGTAATCCGTGACGACCTCGCCCATGTATTTGCCGCCCGCAAGACTTTCCCTGTCGTAGCCGATCGTGAGCACTAGCTGGTTTGTGACGATCCCTTTCTCAACGAGATCGAGCGATAAGGTGTCGGCCATCTCCCACACAATTAGCCTCGTAGTCTCGTAATCCGTGGGCTCCTTTAATACCTGCCCCGTCGACGTGCTGTTGTTGTCCGGCTCATACGCCTTAACGTCCTTTATCGTCGTCGGCTCAATGCCCCACGCGTGGTCGACCAGAAGTTCTGTGTTCTTGCCCAGGAGCTTATAAAGCTGGCTCAGGCTCTGCCTGTTAAGCGAGCACCTTGCGATATCGCCCATCGTGTAAAGTCCGATCTTGGCGATCCTCGAAGCCGTGCCCCTGCCGACGCGCCAGAAATCGGTGAGCGGAGTGTGTTCCCACAGAAGCTCCCTGTACGACTGCTCCGTGATCTCAGCGATCCTCACGCCGTCCCTGTCAGCGGGAATGTGTTTTGCGACGATGTCCATCGCGACTTTGCACAGAAACATATTCGGCCCGATTCCCGCCGTCGCCGTAATGCCCGTCGTGTGCAGCACGTCCTGGATCAGCATCCTCGTAAAATCGTGCGCATTCATGTGGTATATGTCCAGATAATTCGTCGCGTCAATGAAGACCTCATCGATCGAGTACGCGAAAATATCCTCCGGCGCAACGTACTTCAAATAAATCCCATATATCTGCGCACTGACCTTCATGTAGTGAGCCATCTGCGGCGGCGCCACGACATAGTCGACCTCCAGCTCCGGATGGCGCTCAAGCTCAAAACTCCAGATGCTCTTGCCTGTAAGCTTCCTGCCCGGTGCCTTGTAACGCCTGTCGTTATTGATCTGCTCGACTTTCTGAACAACTTCAAAAAGCCTCGCCCTGCCGGGAATGCCGTATTTCTTCAGTGAAGGGGAGACCGCAAGACAGATGGTCTTCTCAGTCCTCGTTGGGTCTGCCACCACGAGATTGGTCTGCAGCGGGTCAAGCTTACGCTCTACGCACTCAACGCTTGCGTAGAAAGATTTAAGATCGATCGCCACGTAGATCCTGTCCATAGGTCCCCTTTAATCCGTTGTTATATAGAAATAGTAATTCGGCAGGCGCGGTCAGTCAAGAACAAATGTTTGCAAACAATAAACTTTCATTGACTTATTTCCCATCATTTGTACAATCGAATCATCAAAGTTCATTTGGAGGTTTTACCATGGCTGACAGTAAGAAGAACGAGATTCCTTCACTTTTCGGAGACACCTTGAAGTCAATAGTTGACGCGCTTTCCGACGACGGCAAGTCCTCAAAGAAGTCCTCTTCGGCAAAGAAGACCACGGCTTCCAAAAAGTCTTCTACCGCAAAGAAGTCCACCGCTGCCAAGAAGACTTCCACGGCGAAAAAGACAACTACTGCAAAGAAGACGACTACTGCTAAGAAGTCCACAACTGCGGCTAAGAAAACCACGACCGCTAAGAAGACTACAGGCAAGAAGGTCGATAAGATCATTTTCGAGATCGGAGGCAAGCAGATCGACATGAAGCAGATCGAGAAGAAGGCTGCCAAGTTCGGAGGCACCGTCTACGTCGTCGCCAACGAGCGCAAGATCTACGACTCCGAAGGCAACTCGATCAACCTGTTCTGAATTCTGATTAAAGAGATTATTAACAAGCGGCGTCCCCAAAAGGCGCCGTTTTTGATGCACGCAGTCCTGGCCTTTTTACCTAACTTTTGCCTTATAATGTATGCCGATTGTTTATTACCGGGTCCTACAATTGGCCTGTAAAACCCCAAAATCGGGGTATAGAAGGAGATATGTATGAAGAAGCTATCGTGCAAAGTTATTACATGTGCGCTCGTCGCGGCGATGGTGCTGCCCGTTGTTGCCTGCAACAAAAAGAGCGGCCAGGAAAAGGCTAAGAGCCCTGCCGGCAAGAAGATATCGGCCGATTCACCGTGGTTTGAAGACAGCATGATCAAGGTGAAGCCGGAGCTTGATCTGAAAAAAGAAACCGATTCCATACAGCATAATATTGCCGGAGTTGATGAGAATTATATGGTCATCCATTCGAGCGGTTCTTATAAGATACCCGGAGGTGACAACATTAACTGGCAGGCAATCGATCTCAGGGATTACGCGATCAATACAATCTCAGTATTTGACAGGAATTCCGGGAAGATCGTAAGCACTTTTGATATTACGTCTGAACTTCCAAAGAACGGATATATTGAGAAAGTCACCTATAAGGATGGCAAAGTTACTGCAGTGGCTACCGAATACGACGAAGCAACCTATATAGGCAAGCGTGTTAGCTCGATTTACGATCCTGCGACAGGAAAGCTTACCGATAAGAAAGAAAGCAGCGGCGAAGGCGGAGGAGAAGAGTACGACCGCACATTCGAGACTGCCGGATATACGATCGGCTTGAAAAGCGCTTGGGATGATAGCGGCAAATCCTATGTAAAGCTCTTCATCTCAAAAGGCGGCGAGTCCGTTGTGGCCACGCTCAAGAGCAATGACAGGAACTACTACGATGTCCCGGTCGTTTTTAAGACCGCTGACAACAAAGTTGTTGCTGCGGTCGGCGCAGATAAGGAGCCTGTATTCTACGAAGTCGATCTTCAGACAGGTAATGCTACAGAAGCTCCTGCCGGCAGTTACGACTGGATCAGCGTCTACGATATCTATAGCGTGGTATATGGCGCAGATGACACGGTTTACTATACTTCCGGCACCGGTATTTTCAAGCTCGACATCAAGAATAAGAAGACTGTTGAGATCTTCAATTACAGCTGGTGCTCAGTCAGCAGAAGCTTTTTGAGCGGTGCCCTGATGGTCGAATGCTCCGATGACAAACTCGTCCTCTGTGGCGAGAAATTCAGCCAGGTCGCTATGGGCAAGACTACTGAATCTGATTTCTTCGTCGTCACGCTGAACAGGGCGGCAAAAAATCCGCACGCAGGCAAGACGATCATTGAACTCTATTCTGCCGGCGGATATGTTGAAGAGAACATCGGCAATGCCATCTCTAAGTTTAACGAATCCAGCAGCACGCATTTTATTGAAGTCCACGACCGTTACAAGGATGTCAATGGTGACATTATTGACTATTCAAAGATCTCGAGCGATGACGAGATGCAGCAGGCCGATCTCAATTTCAATGCCAAGATGAGCAATGAACTTGCGATGGACATCTTAAACGGAGAAGGCCCAGACATTCTGCTCAATTGCAGTAATTACGGCCAGCTCAACAATTCCAACTATCTTGCTGATTTAAGCAAATACGTCGGAACGCTTGATTCAGACAAGTATTTCACAAACATCGTCGACGCTGCGAAAATAGACGGCAAGCTCTACCAGCTTCCCATCTGCTACATGGTCAGCGGTATCTTCACCGATGCCAAATATGCAGGCAAGTCCGGCGTAGGCTTCACGACTGCCGAATACCAGAAGTTCTTAAATGACGCGCTGAATGGCAAGGACGTCATCAATTACGGCCAGGCCATGTATTTCACGAAGCTTTTCACAGCCATGAGCGACAAGTTCATAACAGACGGTAAGGTCGATTTCTCAGGTCCTGAATTTGCCGAGCTCGCTGATTTTGTCAAGAACAATGTGCCCGAAAAGGCAAGATCCTGGTACGATCAGAATAACACCGACAATGGTGTCTCTTATGCAGTAGGTGTTACAGCCTTCAAGGGTGACAGTGCCGACCAGAACCAGGTCGCAGCCTACACAACCTGCTACGGTCTTTCCGGCTACTTCTATCAGATGGGTTCCTTAAACGGCGCTAGTGGCTTCTTTGGCATCCCTTCCACAGACGGAAGAGGCCCCACGCTCGAATCTTATGTGTCCGTTGCAGTCTCCGCCCAGTCCAAGAGCATCGATGCCTGCGGCGAATTCATAAAGATGCTCATGTCCGATGACATCCAGGAGTCCCTTGCGTCCACCGACACCCTCGTTCTGAGCCGCAAAGCCTTCAGAGCAGCCGCAAAGGAAACCGTCGAATACTTCAACGGTGAAGGCGGCAGGATGTTCTTCAGCTACGACCCCGCCACAGGGCAGCCTAGAGATAATGCCTTAAAGTTCTCCGAGAAGAATGTAGACGACTTCGAGAAGATCCTCTTGAGTATTTCCCGCATGAACTCCGCCGACGCCGCGATCAACCTCATCCTCATCGAGGAAATGCCCGCCTACTTCACCGGCCAGAAGTCACTTGATGCAGTCATCAAGATAGCTCAGGACCGCGCACAGAAGGTCATTTCCGAGCGTGGCTGATAAAACTTAACTGATTATGAAGAGGGTGCCCCAGGCGGCGCCCTCTTTTTTTTAGCGTGTTTTGGACTGCCGCGCTTCAGAACTTCAGGCGGAATTCTAGGCGCCGCCTGAAGTTTAGCCTGAAGTTTGGGGTAAAAACGGGCATTTTCCAGGCGGAATTCCAGGCGGCGCCTGATGTTTAGCCTGAAGTTTGGGGTAAAAACGGGCATTTTCCAGGCGGAATTCCAGGCAAGCGCCTGAAGTTTAGCCTGAAGTTTGGGGTAAAACGGGTATTTTCCAGGCGGAATTCCAGGCAAGCGCCTGAAGTTTTGCCTGAAGTTTAGTTACGAACGGCGGAATGAACGGCACCGCCGCATGTTTGGCCCTAAAACGGTGTTTTGAACGGCGGAATGAACTGCGCTGCCGCATGTCTTGTAGTCCCAAACCCCGTTTTTCGAGCCAAAGGGACTACAATCCGGGGAATCCATATATTTAATATAAAAAAGACTAGTGTATAATAGCGGCGGGCGGGAAAGCGCCGTGTCTGGCGATAAAAGCGCCTCCCCCGCCCACCACGCGCCCGAAAATAAGGCGGCAAGAGCCACAAAGAACTCCGCTGCCCCTTATGCTATAATAATATTTTAAAAAATTGACGAAAAGGAAGAATTACAGTGTCTGAATTTAACGGAGCAACATTGATGATCACTGGCGGAACAGGTTCTTTTGGTTCCACAGTACTTAAGCACTTTCTGGATACTGACATCGGTCAGATCCGTATCTTCTCAAGAGACGAGAAGAAGCAGGACGATATGAGGCATGAGCTGCAGGCTAAGCACCCTGAGTCCGCAGCGAAGGTAAAGTTTTATATCGGTGACGTAAGGGATCCGAGATCCGTTGCAGATGCAATGCCCGGAGTTGATTACATTTTCCACGCTGCGGCGTTGAAGCAGGTTCCTTCCTGCGAATTCTTCCCCATGCAGGCTGTAAAGACTAACGTTGAGGGTACTGACAACGTTCTCCACGCTGCGATCGATGCGGGCGTTAAGAGGATCGTGTGCCTCTCGACTGACAAGGCTGCTTACCCGATCAATGCGATGGGTATCTCAAAGGCCATGATGGAGCACGTTATCTACGCTAATGCGCGTGTTGCTGCTGAGCGCGGCGGCACGGTCATCTGCTGCACAAGATACGGCAACGTTATGTGCTCAAGAGGTTCTGTAATCCCTCTCTTCATTGACCAGATCAAGAGCGGCAATCCTATTACGATCACAAATCCCGAGATGACACGCTTCCTTATGAATCTTGATGAAGCAGTCGATCTCGTAAGATTCGCTTTCAATAACGCTAATCCGGGAGATCTCTTTATACAGAAGGCTGATGCTTCCACGATCGGCGATCTTGCAAAGGGTGTTCAGCAGCTCTTCGGTGATACAGGCACAAATGTTATCGGCACACGTCACGGTGAGAAGCTCTATGAGACACTCATGACACGTGAGGAGAGACTCAGATCCGAGGATATGGGCAAGTACTTCCGTGTTGCTGCTGACAACAGAGATCTTAATTACGACAAGTTCTTTGTACAGGGCAAGGTTGAGACCCAGGCTGAGGAGAGCTACACATCTCACAACACCATAAGACTTGATGTCGAGGGCGTTGTTAAGAAGATCCTGACAACAGATTATGTTCAGGAGGAACTGAACGGAATCAGCCACGTTTGATTAGGGGAGAAGCGTATGAGAGATAAGCTCCTTATAGTCGGTGCCGGTGGTTTTGGACGGGTTGTATTGGAACATGCGGTTCTTGAATACGATTGCGCCTTCATCGACGACGGTCCGGAGATAGGCACTCTCGTAAATGACGTCCCCGTGATCGGCAGGACCACTGAGCTTGAAAGATTCACAGAAGAATACAAAAAACTCGTTGTTGCCATCGGCAACAATAGATTCAGGGAAGAGGTCTATAAGAGGGCAGAAGCGGTAGGCTATGAGTTCCCCAACATCATTGACCCTTCCGCGTATATAAGTCCTTATGCCACGCTTGGCAAAGGTGTGATAATCCTCAACAACGCTGTGGTTCAGAATAACGCGCAGATAGGCAACGGCACGATCCTGAATTCGGGCGTTGAAGCGCATCACGATTCAGTGATCGGAGACTACTGCCTCATATATGCGAATTCCGTGGTAAGAGCCCTGACTCATGTGGGCGACCGCGTAAGGATAGGTTCGAACGTATCTATATCAACAGGCGCACAAGTGCCGGACGATGCTGATATTGAAGACGGTTCAGTTGTAAAGAAATAATTTTCGAGATAATCAGATTGGAGAATTGTTTATGGGTAATGCGGGCTGGAAAGAAAACGGTAAGATCAAGCTGATGATAATCGTGGGCACACGTCCTGAGATCATCCGTCTGGCAGCAGTGATCAAGAAGTGCAGAAAGTATTTTGACACGCTTCTTGTTCACACGGGCCAGAACTACGATTACAACCTGAATGGCGTGTTCTTCAAGGACTTGGAGCTTGACGATCCCGATATCTATCTTGATGCGGTAGGATCTGACCTTGGCGAGACAATGGGCAACATTATTGCTGCAAGCTACAAGAAGATGGCTGAGCTTAAGCCTGACGCAGTGCTCGTTCTGGGCGATACGAATTCATGTCTTTCCGTCATTGGCGCGAAAAGACTCCACATCCCGATCTTCCACATGGAAGCAGGCAACAGATGCAAGGACGAGTGCCTCCCTGAAGAGACCAACCGCCGCATCGTTGATATCATCTCTGACGTTAACCTCGCATACAGCGAGCACGCGCGCCGTTACCTGGCTGACTGCGGCCTTCCCAAGGAAAGGACTTATGTAACAGGTTCTCCGATGGCAGAAGTCCTCCGCGCAAATCTCGAAAAGATCAAGGCATCAGACGTTCATGCAAAGCTCGGCCTTACAAAGGGCAAGTACATTCTCCTCTCTGCACACAGGGAAGAGAATATCGATACAGAGAAGAACTTCTTATCGCTCTTCACAGCTATCAATAAGATGGCAGAGAAGTACGATATGCCGATCCTCTATTCATGCCACCCGAGATCAAGAAAGAGACTTGAGGCTTCCGGCTTTGAGCTCGACAAGCGAGTTATCCAGCATGAGCCTTTGGGATTCCACGATTATAACTGCCTGCAGATGAATGCTTTCGCAGTCGTATCTGACAGCGGCACGCTCCCTGAAGAGAGCAGCTTCTTCACATCAATCGGCAACGCATTCCCTGCAGTATGCATCAGGACTTCCACAGAGCGTCCTGAAGCGCTCGACAAGGGCTGCTTCATTCTCTCAGGCATCGACACAACAGGACTCCTCCAGGCAGTCGATACGGCTGTGGAAATGGTTAAGAACAGCGATAACGGAATCCCTGTTCCGGATTATATAGATGAGAATGTATCTGACAAAGTCGTCAAGATTGTTCAGTCTTATGTCGGCGTAGTAAACAAGATGGTCTGGAGGAAGGATTCATGAAGATCCTTGTAACCGGCGCGAAAGGAATGGTCGGCACCGCTCTTGTTAATAACCTCAAGAACATCAAGGACGGCAAGAATAAGACCAGACCCGGTATCGTGATCGATGAGATCTACGAATACGACATCGATTCCACCTCCGCAGATCTCGACAATTACTGCAGAGACTGCGACTTCGTATTTAACCTCGCAGGCGTTAACCGCCCTAAAGATCCTGAAGAATTCATGAAGGGTAACTTCGGTTTTGCAAGCGAGCTTTTGGAGTGCTTAAAAGCACACAATAACAAAGCAACGATAATGCTGAGTTCTTCCATACAGGCTACACTGTCCGGAAGATTCGGTGATTCAGAATACGGCAGAAGCAAGAAGGCCGGAGAAGACCTTTTCTTCTTCTACGGTGAAGAGACAGGCGCGAAGGTTGCTATTTACCGTTTCCCCAATCTCATGGGTCACTCAAGACCTAAGTACAACTCAGCTGTATCGACATTCTGCTGGGCTGTCGCTAACGATGAGGAATTCACTGTAAACGACCGTTCCACAGAGCTTGAGCTCCTTTACATCGATGACCTTGTTGAAGGCATGTACGACCTTCTCGAAGGCAAGGAAAAGCACTGCGAATTCGACGGCGTCGAGACTGTTGCTAAAGACGACGGACGCTTCTGCTATGTTCCTGTAACTCACAAGGTTACGTTGGGCGAGATCGTCGATCTCCTTGAACAGTTTAAGAACCAGCCTAAGACTTTGATGATGCCCAAGATGCCGGACGGCTCTTTTGCAAAGAAGCTCTACAGCCTCTATCTTTCTTATCTTCCCGCAGACAAGTTTAAGTATTCGCTGAAGATGAATGTCGATGACAGGGGCTCTTTTACCGAGCTCGTTCACACTGAGGACTGCGGCCAGGTATCGATCAATATAAGCAAGCCCGGCATCACGAAGGGCCAGCACTGGCACAATTCCAAGTGGGAGCTCTTCATTGTCGTTAAGGGTCATGCGCTTATCCAGGAAAGAAATATCAACACCGGCGAGACAGTCGAATTCGACGTCTCCGGCGATAAGATCGAAGCTGTCCACATGATCCCCGGCTGGACACATAACATTATCAATCTGTCTGATACCGAAGATCTCGTAACTGTCATGACGTGTAATGAGATCTTTAATCCCGACAGGCCTGATACTTTTTTCGAGAAGGTGTAAATGAAAGACGGCAGGATAAGAGTGCTCATGATGGTTCCGAATCTCCGCGTATCGAGCGGTGTTACGAACTTTGCCATGAATTATTACCGCAATGTCGATCACGATAAGGTCCTGATCGACTTTGTTACTCTGTCCTACGTTGATTCTCCATATATAGATGAAGTCCGATCTAACGGCTCGGAGGTCTATTTTCTGGGTCCTCTTCTCGAGCGTCCGGTTAAGCATATCAAGCTCGCGAAAAAAGTCATTGCCGAACACGACTACGACATCATTCACGACAACATCATCTTAAAGTCTCTGCCGATAATGAAGTATGCGAAGAAAAAGGTCCCTGTAAGGATCCTTCATTCCCATGCTATAAATCTCGGCGAGACAGGCCTTAAGGAGAAGATAAACAGGCTTCTTCTGCCGATGCTCATTAAGAAGGCAAACTGCTACACTGCATGTTCTTCCGTTGCCGGCAAGGCGATGTTCGGAGATAAGGATTTTACGGTCATTCCGAACATCATCGATACTGATGACTATGTGTTCGATGAGGCTAAGCGTGAGCAGGTGCGCGCCAATGAGAACGTTACCAAAAAGTACGTTATCGGTACTGTCGGAAGACTTGCCGAAGCAAAGAATCCTTTATTTGCGGTAGACGTCATGGAACAGGTCTTAAAGAGGCGCGGCGATGTCGAATACTGGTGGATCGGAAGCGGTCCTCTTGATGAGCAGACAAAGAAATGCATTGAGGAAAAAGGATTATCTGACAGGGTCCGCATGCTTGGAAGCCGCGACGACTTAAAAGATCTGTACCATGCAATGGATGTGTTTTTCCTTCCGAGCAAGGGCGAAGGCTTTGGCCTTGCATGCATTGAGGCGGAAGCTTCAGGACTCCCATGTGTTTGTTCCAACAACTTCCCTTCAGAAGTAAACATCACGGGTGACGTTCAGTTTATTCCTCTTGAGAAAGAGATAAGTCTCTGGGCTGATGCGATCATCGGTTCTCTCGATAAGAATGTTGACCGCTTGAGCGCGAATAAGATCTTAAGGGAAAGCCGCTATTCGAGAGCAGGTTCAGGCAGCAGCCTTACGGACTTTTACGAAGGATTATTAAACGCGGGGGATAAGGGATAACATGGCATACAATATCGTTTTGGTAAGCGGCAGTTACTATCCTAACTTCTCCGCTACCGGCAACTGCATACACCAGATCGCAAACTGTTATGTCAGCAAAGGACATAACGTCTACATGATCAGCAGAAGCCCCAACGGCGAAGAGACAGATGAGTTCTACGAAGGTCATCAGATCTGCCGCGTAACGAGCAAGAGGACCAAAGATCTTGAGATGAGAAGAAGGCTTAATGAGAAGTCCCTTTACGGCAGATTCAGGATCGCAATTAATAAGACATACTGGGCTTTGAGCAAGCTCTTCACAAAGAGCGGAATGGAAGAGCAGCTCACGAAGGCTTACTACAACAAGCTCGAAGAACTCTATAACAACGGGCTTAAGATAGATGCTGTCGTTCCGTGCTGCCTCCCCATCGAAGGCGTAAAGGCAGGTTACCAGTTCTGCAGCAAGCATAATATCCCGCTGTTCCCTGTGCTCTACGACAGATACAGTGAGAGCAGGGATTTCTTCCGCTTCACATGGACATGGAAGCTCAAGCAGAAGGGCGCTGAGAAGTTCGAGAGCCAAGTCTTCGACTATTCGTCGCTGATCTATTACATCGATAACTGGGAGCCTTATTTCGAGAAGCGCAAGAGAGATAACGCTTTAAGAGTAGAGCACCCGCTGGTCGTAAAGCACGGCGAAGTCGAACCTCTGGCATTAAACAACGCGACAAAGATCAACGCGATCTACCAGGGCGAGATCAACCATCAGATGAGACCTCCGCAGGCTATGCTTACGGCGTTCTCCAAGATCGGCGAGACTGATAAGGATGTAAGTCTTCATGTTTTCGCAAGGGGCAACGGTGTGGAAGATGTCGAGAAGGCAGCAGCCGTAAACCCTGATGCTATTAAGTTCTACGGCAGCGTCGGCAAGGTCGAGGCAGACCGTTACTATGCCGCTGCAAATATCCAGATAATCCTCGCGAACCGCGATAAGGAGATCGTATCAAGCAAGATCTTCGAGAGCGTCGCGTCAGGTTATCCGATCGTTTATTTCTATTTCACGGAGGAAGAACTTTCCTACGGGCTTCTTCAGAAGTACCCGCTGGTCCTCTGCGTGCGCCAGGAAAAGGCCGCAGAAGAGGCAGATAAGATCCGTGAATGGATGTATGAGAATTGTGATAAACGGGTTGATTTTGAGCTCGTTAGAAAAGCATATGACGACGCCACACCGGACATGGTCGTGGACACGTCGATAGAATTATTAGACAAGGGTGAGAGTGGGAATCAAGGATGAAAGAAATATCCATTGAAGAAGCGAAAAAACTCCAGCTGGAGATCTTAAAGAAAGTAGCGGCTTTCTGCGATGCGAACGGCCTGCGCTACTATATCTACTACGGCACATATCTTGGCGCCGTAAGGCACAAGGGCTTTATCCCGTGGGACGACGATATCGATATCTGCATGCCAAGATCTGACTATGAGAAGTTCATGGACACATTCAAATGCGAGAACTTAGAAGTCTATACATGGCGCAAGGACAACAAGGCCCTGCTCCCGTTCGGCAAGGTCTTCGACACCAGGACTGAAGTAAAAGAGAATGCTGATTTCGGTGAGACTTTCGGCGTTAATATCGACATATTCCCGATGGACGGACTTCCTTCAGATGAAGGCAAGCGCAAGTCCAGAGTAAGCTACATGAAGCGCTGCCAGGCGATGCAGATCGGCGCGACCTTGATCGATCCTTCCAAGCGCTCTGCAAAGAGAAGACTTCAGATCAATCTCATCAAGGCGTTCTATAAGGTGTTCCACATCAAGCATTACCACACCGGAAGAACGATCGAACATGCCAAAAAGTACGACTTCGACAAGTCTGAATATGTAGCAGTTCTCGTCTGGGGCTACGGCCAGAGAGAAGTGGTAAGAAGGGATTCGATATTCCCCTTAAGAAAGATACAGTTTGAAGACGGCGAGTTCTGGGCACCAGGAACGGACGAGAGCCTCGTCAATGCATTTGGCGACTATATGCAGCTTCCGCCCGTGGAACAGCAGCATTACAAGCATTTGCCGCAAATGTACTGGAAATAACCACTTTTTAAATCCGGCAATCGTGCTTAAATATGCGGTAAGGCAGAGCGAAAAATGAAAATCCTTGAGATCAACACAGTCAATTTCGGAAGCACAGGTCACATAATGCTTCAGATTGCAGAGCTTGCGACACAGAAAGGTCACGAAGTGATCTGCGCTTTTTATGCGCGCCGCAATAAGGACAAGGATAAGAACTGCATCTACATCGGCAACAAGATATCCCACAATATCCATAAGAAGCTTTTTCAGAGAAACGGCAACAACGGCTGTTACTCAAAGCTTTCCACATGGAATTTCCTTAGAAAAGTTAAGAAGTTCGATCCGGATCTCATCCACATCCACAACCTTCACAACTGCTATATAAATCTTCCGATGCTCTTTAACTACATCAAGAAGAACAACAAAAGGGTCGTCTGGACTCTTCACGACTGCTGGTCTTTTACTGGTCAGTGCCCTTACTTTACAGCAGTTGGGTGCGAGAAGTGGAAGACAGGGTGCCACGACTGCGAGCAGATAAACAGATATCCTTCTTCAAAGGTCGACAACACAGAAAAGATGTGGAAGCTCAAGAAAGAATGGTTCACAGGTGTTTCCAACCTTACTGTCGTAACGCCTTCGCAGTGGCTCGCAGATCTTGCAAAGCAGTCTTATCTTAAGGACTATCCCGTTAAGGTTATCTATAATGGAATCAATCTGGATGTCTTTAAGCCCACGGAAAGTGATTTCAGGGCAAAGCACAACCTTGAAGGTAAGAAGATTCTTTTAGGTGTTGCTTCCGTCTGGGAAGTAAGGAAAGGAATCGATGTATTCATCGAACTTTCCAAGCGCCTCGATGACAGCTACAAGATCGTACTTGTCGGCACCAATGATGCGGTTGATAAGACATTGCCGGATAACATCATCTCCATTCACAGGACTTCAAATCAGAAGGAACTGGCAGAGATCTATACAGCCGCAGATCTGTTTGTAAATCCTACGAGAGAGGAAGTTTTCGGGCTTGTAAATGCGGAAGCACTGGCATGCGGCACTCCCGTTCTGACCTTTAATACCGGCGGATGTCCTGAAGTTATCGACGAATCGACGGGCGTCGTGCTGAAGACTGAAGATACCGACAGTGTAGAGCAGGCAATCGTCTCAATGTGTGAGAACGGCAATTACAGCGAGAACGCCTGCATAGAGCGTGCAAAGCAGTTTGATTCAGTACTGAAATATAATGAGTACTTGAGTCTTTTCGAGAATAAATAAGATTGTAAGAGGCAGGATAATGAGCAGCAATAAAGTTGCAAAGAATGCAGCATGGATAGTAGGAACACATATTGTTCGGTCGCTTTTGGCGCTGGTAATAAGCGCACTGGTCGCAAGATATTTAGGCTCTGATCAATTCGGTGTCATCACATATGCGACGTCACTTGTCACATTCGTCTTGCCGCTGATGAAGCTCGGCTTCGGCAATATCCTCGTCCGCGAGATCGTCAATAATCCCGAGAGGGAAGGTAAGGTCTTAGGAACAGCGATATTCTTTAATATCGCATCTTCGATCCTCTGCATAATCGGTGTTACCGCATTTGCATTTGTAGCAAATCCGGGAGAGCCGGAAACGATAATCGTATGCGGATTATTCAGCTTGCAGCTGTTGTTCCAGGCAGCTGAAATGCTGCACTACTGGTATCAGGCAAAATACATGTCCAAGTATACTTCCGTTATCAGCCTGATAGCTTATTTTGTCATAACCGGATATAAGGTTTTCCTTCTTGCAACACATAAGAGCGTTTACTGGTTTGCTGTAGTCAACGCACTTGATTATGCTATTATCGCTCTCGGTATTTACATTGTTTACCGGTTTAAGAAAACGCAGAAGCTCCAGATCTCGTTTGCTGTCGGAAAAGAAATGTTTAAGAGCAGCAAACACTATATTCTGTCTGAGATGATGATCACTGTCTTTACACAGACGGACAAGATCATGCTCAAGGCCATGATCGACTCTTCAGCGACAGGTTTCTACGGCGCTGCGACTACATGGGCAGCAATGGCGCAGTTCGTATTTGCTGCGATCCTCGATTCGTTCAGACCGTGGATCTTAGAAGGAAAAAAGGAAGGTGAAGAGATCTTCAAGCACAGAATGAAGATGCTCTATTCGCTTATAACTTATCTCGCGCTCCTGCAGTGCGTCGTGCTGACTGTATTTGCCCACCTTATAATCCATATCGTATACGGAGACCAGTACATGCCTGCTGCAGGCACTTTGATGATCCTCGTATGGTATACGCTGTTCTCATTCCTGGGCTCTGCCAGAAATATCTGGGTACTTGCCAACGAGAAGCAGAAATATCTGTGGATAATCAACCTCTCCGGCGCACTTGCAAATGTTGTTTTGAACCTCATCCTTATCCCCATCTGCGGCGTATATGGTGCGGCTATTGCATCCCTCGTTACACAGTTCGTCGCAAACATCGTTGTCTGCTTAATCTTAAAGCCTTA
>JAEFBC010000082.1 GCA_016292155.1 Saccharofermentans sp.
CTGACGATCTCTTTCGATACGCCTTCTTTGTTCTTTTTCAACCAGTTGGAGAATACTGATGTGCTTTAAAGCCAAGCACCTTGCGACTACATCGATAGCTTCTGCACCATAAGCCATGATCTCCTGCATATTCATTCCACGTTCGTTAAAATCGGCAAGGAACTGTTCGTCAAAGAGGACATCCTTGATGTTCTCAGCAGCCGTACCATTTACGGAAGTACAGTATCCGCTGATAACACCCGTAACTCTGTCATCTTCCCAGAGGAGTGTTCTTAAGTGCTCGACTTCCAAGAGTTCACCGGCACTGCAATCGGATAAGACCTTCATACAGTTATTGGTTGTCTCTTCGATATAGTTTTCGTAGGTCATCTTGCTCCGCCTTTCCTCTGCTGAACCCTAGCATTGTACTTAAGACCTGTCTCAAGTACCTTGGACTTTGCGTCGTAGTGATAGCACTGGCTGGCCAGGATATCGCGGGGCTCAAGAACTGTCTCATTGACGTTCTTGATCATCTTATTGAGGTCCTTAGCATTGGGCTTACCGTCATCCTTGATGAGGATAAACTCGTGAACAGAAGACGGAAGCATATAGAAGCTGCCACCAATTGTTTCAGCTGCCTTCTCAGCAAAATCGGGATATGCGGCAATAGACGCACCGTGGAATCCGCTCTTGTTGGTTGCGATATAGGTTACGATGCCTACTTCATCGGGAGAAGGAAGCTCCTCGGATTCAATGAGGGACTTGATCATGTCTCCGAGCGGAGTGAACACGATAGGTTCGTTTTCGAGGGAGTTCTTCTCCGCATCAGCAAAGAGCTGCGCCTCGTCGACTCCATACAACTCCATGAGCGGTCTGGTTACCACTACACAAGACCTGCCGTTCTCATCAGAGAAGTTATCCAGGTGAACGTTTACGACAAGAGCCATATCCTGAATCATCCTGTGCGGTGTCTCAGCAAGGACAGGAGAGTCACCCGGAATGAGTCTGAGGTAGGTGTTATCCTTGACCTGCTCATAATCGGAGATAAAGTTCTTTACATCGCCTTCCTTGGTCTTTACGACCTCGATGTTAGCTTCGATGGTGTTTACGATCTTATAGACAGCATGATCCATGCTCTCGCCGTTGTTAACGTCCCTGAAGATCTCCTTAAGTCTGAATGCCATAGACATCTTGGAGTCTCCAACAGAGACCATGAGCCTGTCGGTCATACCATCGGGGGAGTTGATCGAATTAAACTTCAAAGAGATGCCGTCAAGTTCTCTGTCTTCGACCTCTTTAGTAACGAGATCCATAAGGTTGCTCTTGAATTCTTCAAAATCCATGTTTGTACCGTCCTTTCTTATACGTCGAGCTTTGTCTTTTCAAGCTCTTTTCTTAACCCGGTGATGCCGGAACCGCTCTCAGCTTTGCCTCCGTGAGAAGACGAAGCGCCTCTGTCTTTTCTGCTCATTGCGCACGCATAAGCGAAAAGCCTTACGCTCTTGCCGTCGTTTGAAGCTAACTCAGGCTCAAGCATTGTGATTTCATCTGATGCCATATCAGATACCTCCTTGAATTTTTATTTGCCCTTTTCGGGCATGTAAAAACCTGCATTTCCGCATCACTGGAAAGCAGGTTCTGAATAAGCCTTAGCCAACCTTTACGGTTATGTGTAAGCTCTCTTCGGTGATCGTAGTTACGCTTCGCATCTGTATTGCTCCAAAGGCAATACCTGTTCTTGCGTTGTTGATCTCTCCGGCATAATTGCCCAAACGCTTAACGGTCTTGCTTGCTTCCTTAGGAGTTTTGGCGATCCAGTAGCCGGAATCGTCACTGCAGATAGGGACGCCCGATTTGCGCAAGTTGTTTACGTATGTGCGGACTGTTCTCGGACAAATATCGAAATGCTTCTCCAGCTTTTTGCTGTGAACCGCATTTTCCTGACCAATGTGCTTTGCTTTAAGGTAGTCGTAGAGTTTCTGTTCTTTAGTCATAAGAATTCTCCTTTGTCAGTTATCAGGGACACAGATCACTATGAATTCCGTGTTCTTCGCCCTGTAGATTTTTTTGTTGTACGGGTCTTGGCCATAGCCGCATGTTGCAAGACATAAGTGTTCAGAATCAAAAAGATCCGCACTTAAGTACGGATCGATAGCTGAGTCTTTGACATAAACGGTGTCGTATATCTTGTAGGTGTGTCTGATACCATCAGTAGTTGTGACGATAACTTCCTCACCGATATGCTTTTCGAGTTTCTGAAGTTGCCAGAATATGGTTTTGCTCTGCCTCATCCTATGACCGAAAAGCGTACAATTACCGGCTTCACCGATATTGCAGGTCTGAGGAAATCTCCCGACACCGAAGCGCAGGGCAGTAGCGGAGCAGGAATCCCATATGGGCTCCTTAACATCTATACAAGGAATCTCGAGCATTCCAATCAGAGTGATCGTTTCGTGTTTGGAAGATAGCTCTCCCATTTCACGAAGAAGCTCATCAAGAGAAGTATCATCTTCGCCTGATTCACCATCGACTGCGAGGAAGTCAGATACAGGGACCTCAAAAGAGACTTTTTCATCTCCGCCATCCTCGATAACGCTTTCAACAGTTTTGATTGCTTCCTTTGAAACAGACTGTCTTGCGTGGTTCTTGATCCATCCGATACAAGAAAATGCCAGGCCAAGCAAAAAAAGGACCACCAATACCGTTTTTACGATGATCCTTAAAGTTTTGCTGTCTCTCATAAAGCCTCCTTTAATGGAAAAGCCCCGTGAGCTTTATACCCACGGGGCCGCGAATCGTTACCTTCAGCAGGAGAGCTTCTTTTTACGTCTGATAAGAAGAGACGCTACAAGAGTTGATAAGGAAAGGAGTGCTGCGCCGAACTTCATATAAGTCGGCATTACCTCGCCTGTAGAAGGTCTGAAGTGGATAGTTACTGTCTGACCGTCATCGTTGAGGTCTTCGTGTGAACCGATAAGGATACCGGTCTCGACATCGAAAACCTTCTCGAAAACGACGATCTTATCACCTTCGGAAAGGCCCTCAGAGGAGAACGTGATCTTAACTTCAACAGATCCTTCGGAAGACTTCGGTGTGAACTCGAGCATTGCGATAACGGGTGTGCCGTTTCTTGTTATTTGAGTACCGTCTGTCTTGTAAAGAGCTGCTTCAGCGCGATATGTTCTTCCGGGTTCAAGCCCCTTATATGAGAGCTTGTCGGTGATGGTGATATTCCTTACTTCCTTTGATCCAAGGTAGATTGCCTTGTTGCCGCCGATTGTTGCAGTAGTGCCGATCTTAGGAACGTAAACGGTCTGTTCGACGTCGTTCAGATCGTAGTGAATACCGCAATATCTTTCGCTGTTTTCAGGCTTAACCTTCTCAGCTGCAACGAGTGTCTTACCCGTTACAAGCTCGATCTCAACTGTGAAAGGAACATCGACAGTTCCGTCAGTAGTCTCAGGAACAAAGATGACTGAATTGGTTATCGGTTTTCCTTCGGAATTATTGATAACTTCACCGGTTGTCTTGTCATAAAGAGTGCCTTCCATGACATAAGACTTACCGACAGTGAGTCCTTCGAACTTAACGGTATCAACGAGTGTGATCGTCTTTCTGAGAGCAACGATGTGAGTCTTTGTCTCAGTATCCGTCAGAGTCGTCTTAACGATAGGATTGAAGTTCAGGAACTCACCACGGATACCGTCTTCAGGCTTCCAGTCAATGTTATCGACTGTAGCGTGTGTTGCGGATGTCGTGATCTCGAAGGCATAAGTGTTAGGATCTTCGATATAGTACTCGGGAGCGATTGTTTCCTTGATATAGTACTTGCCGATATCAAGTCCTCTGTACTCATATCTCTGCTTTTCGGTATTTTCCGTGAGTTTACCGACAACCACCTTACATTCCTCGTCCTTATAGATGGTGAACTCGGCACCGGAGAGGAACTCATTCTTGTCGTTTACCTTATGGACATAGACTGTGCCTGTCTGGTTGCGGAACTTGAATTCCTTAATGCCGACCTTGAAATCAGCTGCTGTCGTATCCTTGCCTCTGATAGTGAATGCTTCACAAGTGTTCTCAGTTGTGAACGTGCCGTCAGGCTTTACAAAGAAGTATCCGGCAGGAGCCTTTACCTCGACGATAAAGTATCTGTTGCCGAATTCCTTGCTGCCATCGTTGAAGTGGAGCACGCCGTTGGACTCGTAAACACCCTTAGATGTTTCGACCATGACGCATTCCTTAAGTTCACCGTCATCTATGAGCTTGTTCTTGTTGGCATCAATCCAGGCTTCTGCCTTCTTATCGTCCTTATCCCAAACACCGTTGTCGTTGGAGTCAACAAATACTGCAAACTCAGCGTCTGAGAGGGGCTCGTTTGTCTCGTTGTCGACCTTTGTGACCTTTACAGGCTCAGCGTAAGGAGTGTTGGCAGGATGTGCCTCGAAGTTGATAGCATCGTTTACCTCAAAGGC
>JAEFBC010000083.1 GCA_016292155.1 Saccharofermentans sp.
GAGCGGCCGTAAAATAGAGTTTGGCATCACCAATGATGGTGCTAAGATAGAGAAAAAGGATCTGGATAAGATCTGGGATGTATTCTATACGACAGATAAGGCAAGGACCGACAGGATGAGCAGCAGCGGTGTCGGACTCTCGGTTGTAAAGAGCATCCTTGATGCTCACAAAGCTGATTACGAGTGCACGAGCGGCGATAAGGGAACTGAGTTTAAGTTCTCGATGCCGGCGTATGAGAAGGTCTGAAAAACGGATAAGGATGTAAAGAATGTATCGTATTTTGCTTGCAGAAGATGAAGTGACATTAAGAGAAGTCGTAGAAGTCTTCTTCCAGAAAAACGGATTTGAGATCGATGTGACAGATAACGGAACAGATGCCTGTTCCTTAGCGGACAGGCAGAAGTATGATCTGGTCATCCTCGATATCATGATGCCGGGCAAGGACGGCAAGGAAGTGTGCCGTTACATCAGATCCAAGTATGACGTGCCGATCATCTTCCTGACGGCCCTGGGTGATGAATGCGATATCATCTCAGGCTATGAGATCGGCGCAGATGAATATGTTATCAAGCCTTTCTCTACAAAAGTCCTGCTCATGAAGGTCAATGCCCTGATCAGCAGGTATCACGGGCTCCTGGCCAAGAACGGCTGCCTTGTAATCGATGAGATCACGATAGACCCTGCAAGGCATATCGTAAGTGTCGACGGTAAGACAATTAATCTGGCGCCCAAGGAATACGATCTGCTGCTTATGTTTATCGACCACAAGGACCTTGTCCTGACACGTGACCAGATCCTTGATAATGCTTGGAACACTGATTTTGAAGGCTATGACAGGACTGTTGATTCACACATAAAGAAGCTCAGAAAAGCCCTCGGCAAAGCCGGCTATCATATTGAGACTGTTATCAAGACAGGATATGTCTGGAAGAGCGGAAAGAAGTAGATCAACCGCCTGATGCCTTGAACTGATTACTCCATGTATCAGAGGGTCTTAACGAACCTCATGAAGTCTTCGTCATTCTTGTAAACACCGGCACACCCTAAGATCTTTGCAAAGGTCTTTCCTATCTCGTTCTGAAGCGCGCTTCTTACAGCTTCCGGGGAAGACAGATCGTAACCGGATTTCCATTCATCGACCCAGTCTGCGTGTTTGGCGATATCTTCGGCAGAACGGATGTCCGCACCTGATAAGACTGCATCTTCCAGCCCGGCCATTTCCTTCTTGAGCCTGGAGGGGAGAACGGCAAGTCCCATTACTTCGATGAGTCCGATGTTCTCCTTCTTGATGTGATGGTATTCGGCATGCGGGTGATAAACGCCCATGGGGTGATCTTCAGTCGTGATGTTATTTCTCAGCACGAGATCAAGCTCGAACCTGCCTTCAGCGTTCATGCGCGCGATCGGCGTGACCGCATTGTGAGGAACGTCTTCTGTCTCCGCAAAGATGAACGCGGCAACGTAATGCCGTTCTTTAACAGGCAGGCTCAGATAGAAGTTACAGGTGACATAGAGATCATAGGACCTGCTCTTGCAGACATTAACGGCGGCATGGGCGGTGTTTATGTAAGATCAGTTGGCAGGCAGGGCAAAGGCTCTGTTAAGATATCGCTTCCTGATTACGGCCTTGAGGATGTTGCTGATTTTGAAGTTAAAGCCTGATTCACTATTCACGCAGTTTTATCATTTCGAAAGCATATCTGTTAAATACGGGTCATAAGTTTTAACGTGTAGAGTCTGTCCTCTTTGGAATTCTTTATGCGCGTGTTAATCTGATAAAAACTTTTGGTATCGGGGATGCCGGAAAGAGGTTGATATGCGCTTGGGAACATCCAGTCCTTTAAAGCACGGTTCTGCCGTAGAATGGGCAAAGAATCAGGTTGAGCTGGGATGCCGTTCACTGGTTTTCCCGTTGTCGGCAAATGATCCGGACGGCAGGATACAGGAATACGTTGATGCTGCTAAAGCAAACGATCTTCTGATAGCCGAAGTCGGCATCTGGAGAAATGCGATGTCTATAGATCCTGAAGACCGCAAGGCACAAAGAGATTATTGCGTAAAGCAGCTTCAGTTAGCTGACAGGATCGGCGCACGCTGTGCAGTCAATGTGGCAGGCGCATTAGGTCCCAGATGGGATGGACACTACAAAGAAAACTTCACCAAAGAAACCAGAGCAGAAATAGTTAAGATGGTTCAGGAGATCATCGACAGGGCAGAGGTCACGAATACTTATTTCACTCTGGAACCGATGCCGTGGATGACTCCTACGGGCCCTGAAGATTATGCAAGGCTCGTAGAAGAGGTAAACCGCGACCGTTTTGCGGTTCATATGGATATAATCAACATGACGAATTCCTTTGAGCGTTACTATAATCCTGAAGCGCTTGTCGACCGCTGCGTTGAGCTCCTCGGCAAGAGGATAAGGAGCTGTCATATCAAGGATGTTCATCTTAAGGAGGAATACACTTTCCAGCTTGAGGAATGCGCGCCGGGCAAGGGTGAGTTCCCTCTGCGTTACTATGTGGAGAAAATGAGCTCGATCGACCCTGACATGCCTGTCATTCTCGAGCATTTGAATACCGATGAAGAATACATACATTACATGAATTACCTTAAGGAGGTGCTTAATGGCATACAGTAGGATCTCTGACGCGAACGAGATAACAGCGCGTTACATGGACAGCATTCTGATCAAGGAGCGCCTTATCGATTCTGTGGTCGCTGATACAAGTATCGGGATGTTCGGAACTAAGTTCTCGAGCCCTGTCATGATGCCTGCGTTCTCGCATCTTAAGGAGTTTAACGGACGTGAATTAACCGGCCTTGAAGAATATTCTGCCGCTTCTCGCAATCTGAATATCTTAAACTTCGTCGGCATGATGGAGAACGGCATGTTCAAACGCATTCTGGACACGGGCGCGAAAACAGTCCGCATCGTTAAGCCCTATGGCGATAACGCCAAGGTAAGAGACCAGATGAAGTTCGCAGAAGACAACGGCGCTTTCGGTATCGGAATGGATATTGACCACATCTTCGGAAATAACGGCCTTGATGTCGTCGTAGGCGAAGTAATGGCTGAGCAGACTTCTGACATGATCAGGTCTTATATTGAATCAACTTCTCTTCCTTTCTTCGTTAAAGGTGTGCTGAGCGAAGAGGAAGCCGTTAAGTGTGCTGACTTAGGCGCGAAGGCGATCATCGTAAGCCACCATCACGGAAGGCTTCCTTATGCAGTTCCGCCGGTTATGGTGCTTCCTTCGATCAGGAAAGCTCTGCAGGGAAGAGACGTGAAGATAATAGTGGACTGCGGCATTGCATCAGGCGCTGACGTTTATAAGTGTCTGGCTCTCGGTGCTGACGCTGCGGCAGTCGGAAGATCCATGCTGCCCGCTCTTGAAGAAGGCGGCACAGAAGGCGTGGAGAAGTTTATTGGTTCGGTAACTGACGAACTCCGTTTTATCATGAGCTGCACCGGATTTGGCACCGTTGATAAGATCGATGACAGTTTAATTGTGAGAACGTAATGATCTATTTACAGAGTTTCGGTTTAAGTTCAAAGCGGCTGTCGTGCCCCAATATCTATCCGTACAACGTGTTCAGAGGAAGAGAAGGCATGCTTTTCTTCTTTGATCCGATTACGGTCTTTTACGGCAATAACGGTTCCGGCAAATCAACTCTGCTTAATCAGATATCAAACAAATTGGCTATCAAAGGCAAAGAACATGCCACTCCGAATAAATTTGGCATTGAGGATTACTGCGGAAGGTTTCTTTCCGAGTGTTCTTACTGCCTTGGCGAAGATGAGTTCGGAAGAACTATCAGAATGCTTTCCAAGGACAGCTGTTACATAAAGAGCGAAGATATCCTCTATGAGATAAAGAAGATCCAGCAAAAGACGGTTCTTGAAGAGAGCCTTGTTTACGATCAGATCTCTGACGGTAAAAGCAAAGAAGAGGCTGACGGTTTCCTTGAATCAAAGGAGGGCATAATACTTGAGAAGAATATTCTTTTCGCGCAGGAGAAATATTCTAACGGAGAGACTGCTTTCCAGTTCTTCGATGAATTCATAAGGCCCAATGCACTGTACCTTCTTGATGAGCCTGAAGTCTCTCTGTCGCCTTCAAATCAGGTGCGTCTTGCAGAGAAGATCAATGAGATGGCAAGGCTTCTCGGATGCCAGTTCATTATCGCCACGCATTCGCCTTTTATGCTCGGAATACTGAATGCAAAGATATACGATCTTGATTCCAAGGATTTCAAAGTATCAAGCTGGACTGAACTTGAGAACGTGAGATACTTTTACGACTTTTTCGAAAAGCATAAGGCTGAATTTGAAGAAGAATAAAAAAAGAGGCTGCCCCGTGACAGCCTCTTTTCGAATGTTTTAAATCTTCTAAGCTATTACTTAGCAACGATGTTTGCGATCCTGCCCTTAACGTAGATGAACTTAACGATCGATCTGCCGTTCAAAGCGCCTGCCAATCTCTCGTCTGCATTAACGATAGCTTCTACAGCAGCCTGGTCAGCCTCAGCAGGGATGTTGACCTTGAACTGAACCTTGCCGTTGATCTGAACAGCGATCTCGATCTCGTCCTTAACGAGAGCGGACTCGTCTACTTCAGGCCACTTCTGGTTGTAGATGGAGTAGCCGTTGCCCAAAGCTTCGCACCAGAGTTCTTCTGTGAAGTGGGGAGCGAAGGGTGCGAGCAGGAGAACGAGCTTTTCAGCAGCATATCTCTTGAACTCAGGCTTGCCTGTTACATCCTGGCTGTACTTTGTGATAGCGTTCAAAAGCTCCATCATACGTGCGATAGGAGTATTGAACTGGAACTTCTCGATATCAGCTGTGGAGCTCTTGATCGCGTAGTTGATCGCGTAGTTGAGTTCCTTATCAGCAGATGTCATGTCAGCCTTAGCGGGAACTGCAGAAGAAGTGATGCCTGCACAGTCTGCAATGCATGTCTCGATCCTTCTGAAGAACTTAACGATAGCCTGAAGTCCGGAATCAGCCCAGGGACCGCCCTCGATGTAAGCAAAGCCGAATCCCAGGTATGTTCTGAATACGTCTGAACCGTACTTGCTGATATAGTCGTCAGGTGCAACAGTGTTGCCTCTGGACTTACTCATCTTCTGTCCGTCAGGTCCGAGGATAGTGCCCTGGTGAACGAGGCTTGTGAAAGGCTCGTCGAAATCGAGCAGACCCATGTCACGCATAGCCTTTGTGAAGAATCTTGCATAGAGCAGGTGCATGCATGCGTGCTCAGCGCCGCCGACGTACTTGTCAACAGGGCAGAACTTGTCGATCTTCTCCTTGGAGAACATCTCCTTGTCATTCTTGTTATCAGGATATCTGAACTGATACCAGGATGAGTCAACGAATGTATCCATAGTATCAGGGTCACGTCTTGCATCGCCGCCGCACTTGGGGCACTTGCAGTTCATGAATGATTCGCACTTGGCAAGCGGGCTCTCACCGTCGGGTGTGAACTCAACGTCGTAAGGGAGAAGAACAGGGAGTTCTTCTTCGGGTACAGGTACGACACCGCATGAAGGGCAGTGGATCATCGGGATAGGTGTTCCCCAGTATCTCTGACGGGAGATGAGCCAGTCTCTGAGTCTGTAGTTTAC
>JAEFBC010000084.1 GCA_016292155.1 Saccharofermentans sp.
AAATATTGTGGCAAATAAACAGGCGGCTGCCTCAATTATCAGCCAATGAACTTCAGAGCCTCTATTGTCTTCTCGGCAGTCATATCAATATATTTATCATCAACGAAACGCTGCGAATAATCAAACAGGATCAGTTTTGCATCAGGCATGCTGTCAACGGCTTTCATGGATTCAGCCTGATTCCTGGGCTCGAGGATCACTGTCGGTGTATAACATTCAGGAAGCATCTCATAAAGCCTTACAGCAAGCTTCGGTTCATTCGAAAATTCAAGATACTGGTTGCTGAAGAGCTCAGGCTGAACTATTATCATGCCCTTGAACTCAGATTGTCTTTCAATTCCCGTGTAAAGGGCGATAACGCCTCCTATCTCATGTCCCCACAGATAGATGTTATTCATGTCGATATCAGGGATATAGCGCATCTCATCTATAACTGCATAGAAATCCAGGACCTGCTTGAAATAGACATCCGAGAAAGTCTTATCGCCACTTCCGCCGGAACGGCTTATTATCTCTGATTCATGTGTATTCTTGATCTGCAAAGCAGCATAACCGTTCTCATTCAGGATGCGTACTACAGAAGAATACATTGAATAATCGCTTCCGAACTTGCCGCGCATTACCACAGTCTTAAAGGGACCTGCTCCTTCAGGAAGGCTCAGTCTTGCTTTTACCGGACTGCCGTCTCTGTAGAATGTGATATCTTTAACTCTTTCATATTTCCTGCTTACAACAGGTACAGAAGTCTCATAATCAAAAGGAGCTTCGCGCTTTACGGGAGCATCAATGACAGCTTCGCTTACGAGTTCGTCAATAATGCTCTGCTCGTGCTCAGCAGCCTTGGGATTAAGGACTGAAAAGCCTGATACGACTATCAATGCTGCAAGGCTCAATGCTACTGCTTTATAGCTTGTCCTGGCAGGGTGCTTTAAGCTCATGAGTCTTCTTCTCATGGACTTATATCCTGACTTCATTCCGGTTGTCATGGAGAATCTGTAGGAAGAATCAGATTTCCTCTGCATCAGCAAAAGAAGATCTTCCGCATATCTGTCAGCAGAGCCGCTTCCGTATACTCTTACAACTTCCTCATCGCAGGCCAGCTCGCAGTCGCGTCCTGACAGGATAAATGCCGCCCAGATCAAAGGATTGTACCAGTTAAGCGCAAGCACAAGATGTCTTACGATGACCCATATAAAATCACCGTGTTTATAGTGGCACGCTTCGTGGCAGACAGCATATTCGCTTAAAATTGCAGGGTCGGTGTCAACATAGATCTTATTGAAAAGAAGGAACGGCACTCCTCTGTGATTGATACCGTATACACCAAGTCCACTCCTGGGATCAGTTCCAATAAACTTTCTGTTGCGCCTGCAGAATACAACAAATCCAGTGTTATAGACCGTCAGCAGAACGATCAGCACCGCTGCCACAGAGATATATACAACGTTGAGGATGAGACCGGTATTTACATGTGTTTTTGAGGGGACATTGGCTGCTGTGATGCCGCTTGCAGCTTTCTCCGAAGTGACGGCCTGTTCGTCTGCCATCCCGAAAATCATGTCTGAAGCGTCATCTTTTTCGAAATCTTGGGAAGGCAGAACATCATTGCTGTACACCTTCTCGTAGATCGCCTGCTCAACATTTGCAGGGATCAGGCTGCTTATCTCTTCCGTTACCGTGACATTGATCTTGATGAATGGTGAAGCAATCATGTAAAGAGGTATCAGAAGCCATAAAGCATACTGATACCTTCTGGGCATCCTTCCTGCGGCAAGACGCCTGATGAGCATTATGGCAATCGCTATGAGCGAGACACCGATAATGTAGCGCAGCATATTACCCTTCCCTGATGATCCTTTTAAGCTCTGCCAACTGTTCTTCAGTGAGCTGATCCGAATCCAGAAGATTAGAGATCATGAGACCGACATTGCCCTTATAGACTTTATCGAGGAAAGATGTGGTCTCCTCGAGCTCGGCTTCAGACCTGTCGATAACAGGATGGAATCTTTTGGCCTTGTCTTCCTGGGCAAAAGTCACAGCGCCCTTTTCAGTCATGCGTTTAAGCATCGTAATGATAGTGTTCTTGGACCATCCCGTAACAGGACGGAGCGCTTTGGTAAGCTCTGTTATCGTCATATCGCCATTATCCCAAAGGCAGTCTGCTATCTTCCATTCTGAATCTGATAAACGCATATAAAAAACCTCCAATACATATTTTAAAATATAGCACTCGGGTAGACAGCTATCAACCAAACTGTCATGCACACTTAAGCTTTTTCCGCTCTTCCCTGCGCTCTGATCTTATAAGTCTTTTCTGCTTTGCCTCGTCCCAGTCTTTTATGAAGATCAGATATATGACACCTGCAAAGAAGGAATAAAGAGCAAGCATGATAAGGCTTGCGGCTGACGTTTTATCATAAGCAAAACCGCCGCCGTAGAACTGGTTCTGCAGATACTGCATAAGCGTAATGTTAGTCATGAAGACATCGTACGCATTTCCGATATAAGAAGGCACCTTATACATGCCGACACCGTCAATAATAGAGATTACGGCTATGAAGAACACGATAGGCTTCATGCATGGCAAAGTAACCCTGGTAAACGTCTGGAATCTGTTAGCGCCGTCGATCTCCGCTGCTTCCATAACCTCAACAGGGACACCTGTAATGCCGGCAATAATATAGATAAACGAGATCCCGAAGTGAGAATAGATACTTAAGACGATTATGAAAAAGCGGTCTGACATGAAGAATTTAAAGTCTTCCTCAGTAAAACCGAATCCGTTCATAGCAGATGCCGCTGTGAGCAAAAACAGAGTGCTTCCGACAGTAGCTACAAAGTGATTAGTAAGGATAAAACCCATATCGGTGCCTTCAAGAAGTTTGGGCAAAAAGAATCCGGTCTTAAAGATCGTTCTGCCCTTCATCTTAAGTCTTCTGTCGGTGATCATGGCTGCCAGCCAGCAAGTGAATATGAGCTCCGGTATTGCATAGGCAGCCCATATCGTCATAGTGTTCTTAAATGCCTTGGCAAATGTTTTTGCCTGGAAGATCTCAACAAAATTAGTATACCAGGGCTCTCCTATGGATGGCAGGAACTGGGCTTCGGCAGTACCCATTCCCCTCATATGACAGAAGGCAAAGTAAACAGTATTTGCAAGAGGGTGAAAGTAAAAAAACAGGAATGCGGCAGCAAAGGGGATCATGAAGATATATCCCCATTTGTTATAATGCCTTTCCAGGTTTGATTTCTTCTTTCTCATATCAGTTTCCGGTACAATTTTGAGCCCAAAAATTTGTGCAGGTATACGAATGTATACCGATACTATATCACTCGGTAGACATATGTCAACCGCAATGCTATATTGGCAATATAAGTTCACTAAGTGAGGTATGGATTACGGCTGAAAGAGCACTTACAAGAACCATAACCAGAAGAAGAGACACTATTCTTAAAGTGGTCTTGTATACTGTCTGCATAACGCTGACTATATTAAGCCTGTACCCTATTTTTCTTTTTTTCAAGGATTCATACCAGTATACGTTCATAGATGAACCGACGACCTTCGGAAAACTAATAAATCATCCGTACAAAAAGTTCTCTAACAACTGGAAAGTCTTCTGGAACGCTTATCAGTATCTGTTCATAGGACTTAAGAATTCTCTCATCGTATCCGTCAGCAGCACGATCCTTACCGTTTACTTCTCGGCTCTTACCGCCTATTCGCTTACAGCATATAATTGGAAGCTCAGGAATATCTGCAACACGGTCATTATGGCCGCCATGATGATCCCTTCCACCATCGCCACTTACGGATTCCTGCAGTTCATTTTCAAAATGCATTTCACCAACAAGCTCTTTATATTCATCCTCCCGGCCATCGCATCACCAATGACGGTATTCTTCATGAAGATGTATCTTCAGGCGTCATTCTCGAAAGAAATGATCCAGGCTGCAAGAATAGACGGAGCCGGTGAATTCAGGATATTTAACCAGATAGTCCTCCCGATAATAAAACCGGCGGCAGCGACACAGGCAATCTTTGCGTTCGCTGCCAGCTGGAACGACACTTCAATGTCTTTCATAACGATTGCCCAGGTTGAGAAAAAGACTCTCCCCCTTATGTTCTCGCCTATCTATTATCTGAAGCCAAATGACTTTCCCGTAGTCCTCGCATCGGTTCTGCCGCCCATAATCCTATACGCCTTCTTATCCAGACATATAGTCGAAGGCATCTCATTAGGCGGAGTTAAATTGTAAAAGGGTTTTAGAGCGTCTTGAAAATGGAATACTCAGCCCAGCTGTACTGGGCCATATATTCACCCTTATAGGAATTGACCATTGTTGAGTCGCCTTCAAGATACTTGAACAGGTCGCACTCAATGCACTTCGGGTTTACGGCAATCTGGCCTCTCTGTCTGATGACCGCATCCTCCGAACCCAGCTCTAGCAAAGTATTAACAAGATCCTGCTTGAGTTTCTTCAAGTAGTCCTGACGGTCAGTACCGAAATCATCGTCTTCCCAGATGACTGCAATGATCTCACTATTGGTGCACATGGCACCTCTTCTGTCGATGAGGTACGCAAGGAGCTCCTTGGTCTTCTTATATCTGAACTTGATCGGTTCACCGTGGCTGTAAACTTCAAAATTACCGAATGTAACTGCCTTCAACCTTCCTTCTTCAAAGACGTTGCCGTATCTTAAGGTCTCTAAAGCCTTCTTGACCTTCTCGGCCGTTACGGGCTTCATGATGTAGGCTGATGCGAAAATAGAAAATGCCTCACCGGTATAATCGCCGTAACCTGTAACAAATACGATATTTACCTTCGGATTGATGGCCTGGATCTTCTTTGCCAGTTCAATACCGTTGACATCCCTCATTTCGATGTCGAGGAAAGCAATATCACAGCCGTTCCTGCCGACGAAGACTTCAGCATCAGTCGTTCTCCTGAATGCGTTGACAGTCTCATTCGGAAGGTTCTCTTTTATGCAGGAAACCAGAGCTTCCAACGATAATTTCTCATCATCTACAGCTATGATATTCATAAAGCGTGTCTCCCTTAGTCTTTGGATGCGGCTTCATCACCGTCATCGTCATCATCAGGCTTAACGTTGCTCTTCTCACCGGGGAGCTTCGGGATCGTAATAACTGCTGTCGTTCCCTTGCCCTTAGATGAGAACAATTCTAATTTTCCGTTTACTCTCTTCTCGATCCTGACCCTTACATTCTCGATACCGATATGTGATCTGCCGTCATCAGCAGGCTTCTTCTTTGTATCAAAACCTACACCGTTATCAATAACGTAGACATAGTGATTATCGTAGTCTTCGACCGTGCGGATAATTAGCTTGCCGCCCTTGGAGCTCTTTGCGATACCGTGCTTGACGGCATTTTCTGCCAGAGGCTGGACCACGAGCATGGGGATGTGAAAATCCGTAGGTCCTATGTCATATTCTATTTCGAGCTCATCATCGAAGCGGAGCTTCTCAAGATCAAGATAGTTCTTAACGTGTTCAAGTTCTTTGCTGAACGGAGCCAGCTCGTCGGAAACGAGCGAATCGATGTTGGTCCTTAAATAGCTTGAGAAATTGTCTATTGCCGTCTGGGCAAGCTTTGTATCCTTTGCGCAGAGATAATAGATGATGTTTAAAACGTTAAACACGAAATGCGGCTGCATCTGTGTGATTACCATGTTGAGCTGGAGATTCTCGATCTCCTCCTTCTTCTCGGCGATTACCTTATTCTGGTTCAAAAGCACCATATTCTGCTGGAGCACTTTCTTATTAAGTTCCGACTCCATGATGGTGATCTTAACATTATTGACGATGAAGATGATAATGAGCGAGATGGCCATTCCTATATTGGTAAGATTAATGCCGGGTTTAAGAACTACCTGAAGGAGAACCATGATGAATGGTATCGTTATATAGAGCAGCAGGCTGATAATCTGCTTGATCAGGAGCCTTTTCGCGCAGACAACGATCTGGGCAATAACGAGTGCATATAAGATGACTATCAGGTAGATAGCAAAATTATAATACGGCATTCTCTGATAAACGTTCTGGTCATCGATCAGGTAGTACCAGTGCGTATATTTTGCGGAGATAATGCATGTCAGAGCGCACCCTGCAGCAAAGCAGTAAGTGAAGTTAGCAATAACATTCGATACCTTCCCCGCTCTGGAAAGATATTTTATATAACCTACGAAAAGCGCAACCATCAGATACTGCAGGATCATCATGGTAGCCATAGATCCGTGGAATACGATCTTTGCCCATGGCTCATTTACGTTCTGGCTGATTACAACGCCTACGTCAAACGTCAGTGCCGCAGCAGCAACGAACTGCATTATGCACATGACGGAATCCGCTCTGTTATTGATCTTTGTTACCAGGAAAAAATATATTCCGATGCCGGAACATATAAGGATTCCCCAGATCTCAAAAGCTGCCAGTAAGTTCTCAATTGCCATTGCCCGTACCTTCCGGTCTGCGCATCTGCGCTACTTCTTCAGGTGTCAAAATTCTTATATCTCTATAAACAAAGCATATAACATCAATTATAAACATAAAAGCACTAATTGCGACCATTAACGGTGTGTACTTATCGCACATGACCACAGGAGTCGTCATATCCTCTGTCAGGAAGAATGAGAGAACGGATGAGACCAGTATAAAGATCTCAATAGCAGTACCGGTATTTACCCTTAAGCGGAAGCGCTTAAGCTTATCCTTTAACTTGTCACCATACTTGATTATCGCCATGGCATCAGCGCCGCTGTAACCGTAGCCGGAATAAAGATCCCTGATCTTCTTTGCTGCCCTGCTCTGCCTGAACTTGATCCTGGTCTTTGTAAGAGGCAGTACTACAACGATGCAGTAGATAACGCAGACGAGATTTAAGAATGCCCAGTTATCGGATCCGAAGGGATGGCCGATAGCGGTGAGTTTGTCGATAACAGAAGGAGTCTGTGGAGTATTACCGCCGTTACCTCCATTCTCACCGCCGCCATTATTGTTAAAGCCGGGTAGGTCTTTAGCGTCAACGGGGGTAGCCTTAAAGAAAACAACGATTCGTCCGTTGGTAATCGCGGATTCACATGTCGAGAGCGCGAGGACCAGCGCGGGATCACCGGACTTCTGGAGATCATCAAGGGCCTTTACGCCCTCCTTCTCAAAGCGTTCCAGTGCCTCCCTGTCAGAATCGGTCAGGATTTTATAGTATTCGGAATTTGAAAGTATATAGTTGATCCTCTCTTTGATCTTGAGAGCATCTTTATCGTAGACATTTTTATTGTAGGCATCTGTCATCATGACAGCGAAAACATCGAGTTTGTAATAACGGCCGTTGGCATAGAGCCAGCCCGTTTTATGCGAATCGAAATATTCCTTATCCTTATACTTTTCGAGGTCACCGAACATCGCACCATTATCCATGTGGTGACCGAAGATAACGTTGTACGGGTCGCTGAAATCATCAGCATTGACCGTCATAAGATAGATGGCGCCGGTAATGCTCGTATTGCCGTAGATGTCCTTGGAAGCGTATTCCAGGTCATCCTCGCCCTGTACTACCGGGTAATCGATATTGGTATTGTGGATCGTAAGCCAGCCTGTGGCATCCTCATTGACTTCCTTAAGTCTAGTAAAGCTGTCCTCATCGTAGTCAGTGCCGCTTCCGTCGCCGTTGCGCTTGCCGGAATTCTCATCAACTGTCACCGGCAGAGGCTTATACTGCTTGAGTTCATAAGATGAGAATGCGTGCTGGTTGATATAGAACGTGTCATAAAGAGAATATGCAGCAAACATTATTATGATCACGGCAACAACGGCTACGATAGCTCTCATAACCGTCTCTATGATCTTAACTATGCTGCATACAGTTTTCATAGTCTGCCTCTGACTTATTAGGAATTACAGGTTATTACGCCTTATGATCGTAACTACCGAGCCCTTGATCTCTTTTGCCTTAACCATGCCGTAGTAACGGCTGTCCTCTCCGCCCTCTCGCTTATCCACAAGGATGAAATACTCACCTTCAGGTACTGTCTGCGGGTATTCCTCATAGCCTTCATAGCGGGGCGTTGTGTAGAAGATCTTAGGTTCATTTACGGCGTTGCCGTTAACGATAAGGGTAGCATCATCAGTGATATCAACAGTATCACCGCCGGCAGCTATAACTCTGCCCAGATAGATCGTGTCGTTCTTGTTGATGACGACTACCTCATTGATATCGAACTTTCTGTCAAATCTGAAATAAAGGAGAAGATCGCCGTAATCGACTCTCGGGGACATATCATTCGACGGAGCCTTCATGATTCCGAAAACGACGCCCAGCATGAGCCATACGAGTATTATGATTATCAGAATACTCAAAAGCGAAAAGTGAAGGGATCTCATCTGGGACTTTGCCTTGCCGATCGTCTTCTGCGTACCGGCTGCTGCAGCATTCTCCTCATTTCTCTTCTCAATTGGATTAATTTCTTCACTCATATGGCTACCTCTTACAGCTCCCCATTGGATTTTTAAAGAAGGTACGGATGCTTTAAAGAGCATCCGCACCCCTTATATTTTAAACCGATAATCTGAGTTAACCGGACACCGGCTTATCTCAAGCCTGCTCCTCTTTTCTCTTTGTTGTGCTGATTACCATGAATCCGATACCGAATCCTAAGAGGATTACGAACGGAAGCACTGCCATTGCTACACCTGTAGGTGAGATGAGAACGTAAGTATTTGTGAATTCAACTGTCTTATCCTCACCTGCTTCACCCTTTGTTGTAGTAACTGTAACAGCATCTGTCGTAGCATCAGGCTCAAGAACTGCGTTTGCAAGATTTGTCTGAGCACCAGTTGTTGTGACATAGTAGATCTTACCTGTTACATTGTTCTTCTCAGAGATACCGACTGTTGTTCCACAAGGGATACCGGTATATGTAACGGAAGCATTGTGCTTGATAGCTGCTGTAAGGCTGTCTGCCATATCTGTAGCAGTTCCGTCAACATCAAGCTTAAAGGAACCAGTAAATGCAGCAGGCTTCTCAAAAGTTACTGTAAACGGGAATGCGTTATCTTCATTAGCTGTGTCGTTTTCGAGCTTCTTGCTTACTGTTACGTTATATGTATAGTAAGAATCGGCGTCGATTGTTGTAGATCCGCTTGTCGTCTCAACAAAACCCTGTGTCTTAACAACACTCTCAAGATTGTTGCCTGAATCAGATCCGTTGATATCGCTGTCATTGACGAACAAAACATAACCATAGATTATGAATTCGCCTGCCTGATCACCGTCTCTGACATATACATCGAGATAACGGATAACGTCATCAGCAGAACCAATTACGCCTGCAGCTTCTTTGCCTGAACACTGCTCTGTAATTTTATAACGATAGACACCTGCACCGGGGAATTCAACAGTTGCAAAATCAATCTCAATATCCTGAGTATTTGATTTACCAGCTGCAGCAGCATCTACAAGACTAGCACTGCTCCAGGAAAGACTTCCGGTAATAGTCGGTGAACCCACGCCTGCTTTGGTTAATGTCTTTACACCATCTGCATCCGTAATCTCCTTGCCAGCAGAAGATGCGGCAATTGAATATGTATAGGTGACGTTCGGACCATAGACCTTTTCAGCTGACGGATTGTAAACCTTAAGTTCTTTCTTAATTACCAGAGTGGTAGTAAGAGTAGATGTTTTGCTACCTGTTACACCACCGGACGGTAATGTCTCGTCAGCCAGTGCGGTCATACCCAGCATGGCGACCATAGCTGTGGCAACTAAGATGCTTGCCACTTTTCTTAATATGCGTTTCATAAAAGTATCCTCCTCATAATTATCAGTTTTGAGTTTGTTTGTAGTTTGATTCTCGTAGTTGTAATGATTTTTTTATACCATTAGGTTAGGGACAGAAATGGGACACTTCGGGCCTTTCCGGCCTTATACCGAAAAGTGTCACATTTTATTCATCGTTTGTACTTTTATCCTGCCCCCCTTTCCTCTTGCGCTCTTTCTGTACAACGGCTCCTGCGAAGCATGTTGAAGACAGGATCAGCATGATCATGAAGCTCATGCTGTTGTCCTTAACAGCCGTAGGTGCCACGAGCGGAAGTACTTCCTGTGTATTCGTGAATGTAATCGTAAGGTTTTCATTTGCTTCTACAAAACCTGTTGAATTGCCTGTGCCGCTAATCGAGAGTGTTTCATCGGGATTAGTAACTACGTAAGAAATCTCATAATCTGATTCCTCATCAGCTTCTTCTGTGACACTAACGCTCATTCCCTTATGAACGGTAAAGACTATGCTGTCAGTTCCGTTATCCGCGGGTGATAAAGTAAATGTGGCAATACCATCAGAACCGGTAACGATATCATCAGAAGTATCAGCAGTTCCCTTATCGCTCAATGTGTAGTTAGCTACTGCAGAGCCCTTATCCTTCAGCTGCAAAGTGAATGTGAAAGTACCGCCGGTGCCGACAACGTTCTTAACTACTGTGACATCGACCTTTTCTCTTGTGTTCATAAAGAGAACATATTTATCAGAATCAGCATCAAGATTTACAACTGTTCCATCTGTTGCTGTTCCCAAGCTGCTTGCGTCAGTACCGGTCTTATAGGATGTTATGTAACCTGGTTCAACGTTTTCTTCGATCTTTACTTTCGCGTTTTTCGGAACATACAGCAAAGCTGTCTGGTTGTTTGCAAGAGTGAACTGAAGCACACCCTGTTCATTTGTGCCCTGAGATCCGTGAACATTAGACAACTGGATCGGATCACCGTTGCTGTCAGTAAGGGTCAACGTGAAGAGGAAGCTGTTGATACCGTAATCGTTATAGATCTCTTTCTTAACGGTAACGCGCATCATCTTCGGATTAACGACTTTGATAATGTAAGTAGAACTACTGTCTTCGTATTCCACTTCTACTGTATCAGCATCACTGCCCGTTGTTACGCTAACTCCGGCCCCATTGATATCTACTGTTGCGGGAGCCTGGAGCTTTGTATATCGAACGCCGTCATGGTCATACACTTCTGTTTCAGTAAGAATATACTGACCTGCATATGCCTCACCTTCCCAGACAAGTCCTGTACCCTCAGCAGAGAACTTCTTCCCGTCGAAAACACCGGGGAATGTGAAGTTTGCACTATCCAGAGGATTGCCTTCGTCATCTACTACAACGAGACGAATGTTCTGTGTCTTCAGTGCATTGGTAAATGTAACTGTCGTATCATCTGTTACAACAAACGAGAATACATTACCTTCCTGGTTAAGATCAGTAACAGGCGAAGAGTCTGCAGCTCTTATTCCTGCAGCCGATGTATCGAACCGGTTGCTGTCAACGTTCTCGGTAATAGTAAGCACAGCACCTGTAGGAATGCCTTCGATCTTCCACTCACCGCCGTGCTCAGCATCTGCATCGTTTACGATGTAATTACTTGCAGGATCAAGCACATAACTCTCACCGTTCTCCAGTGCGACGTTAAACTCGAAGTTCTCAGAATTTAATGTCTCAGGGAGCAACTTCTTTTTGATAGTAACATCAGCAGTCTTGCGGGTATTGGTAAATACAACCGTACCGCCGGTTCTGTCGATTGTCCATTTTATCTCATTATTAGGATCCGTAATGCCTTCAGGAGTGATCTTAAAGTCCTGATTATATAAGCCTACGATTTCAGTGCTGGCAATATAATCGCTATCTTCTGTCTCCGTAACTGTTACGCTTGTTAAAGCAACATCGTTATAACCATTATTATTATTGTTTTGCCAGCCGACATATACTACTGATCCTGCAGTTGTTCCATCAGCATTATATTTACGTACCGCAACTCTCAATGTTGCTCTGTTTCCGGAACCGCCGTTATTACGTTCCATACTGATAGTAAGATACTGGCCATGAGAAAGGGTAAAGTTTTCATTTTTGTCTACTTGCGAGTAACTGGAGGATGAGTATCTCCTATACTGACCCTGTATTCTTACATTAAATGTAAATGTCTTGGATCCAGACTGATCTCCGGGCGCAGGAACTTCCTTATAAACCTTTACGACGCCTTCCTGATCGTTAGAACCCCAAACAGCATATAAGTGTTTAATGTCCGTAGGATCTCCATTTTCATTCTTGAAGAGATCATCTAATACAAGATTCTGATCCATAGAACCATTGCCTGAGATAGGATACTTAGGTGTAGTATCTGTAGGGTTCTCACCCCAGCCCTTGAATACTCGTCCGACACGGACACGTGTCTCTGTTAAGTGATATGTGGTCTCACTTATGTCAAATGACTTCTCCCATGTCGCATCTATAGGATCGTTATCATGAAGTACCAAAGTCCTTGGCATCTGCATTGCAGAGAATGTAACTACAACAGGACGGCCCTGAGTATCTTCATAGAGCTGGTCAGTAATCGAATAACTCATAGTATTCTTGATATCACTGACTATTTCGGGATCTTCATCGCTGGAACGTCCTGCATAAGTGCTGGAAACACTCATTACCCAACCATAACCAAGAGTATTCGTACCATTGATCGTAAAGTCTTTGCCTGCACCATAAGGCATGACCAGACGTGTAGTTCCGGGTTGGATTACCACATTATTAGGATTTACAGGTGTTCTGGAGAAAGAACCATCCGCCTGATTAACTATATAAAGAGCATTTCCGCTGGTTGATGTAATCGAAATTGTAAGCGCCTGATTTGTTGTATTTACGAGGTCAAGGTATACCATAGGTTCCCATACCGCATAAAGTGTATGAGTCTCGCCAGGAGTTACTGCTACGACTGAATCGGCAGGATAATCCGGAACAAAGTCTGTATCATAGGCATCCTTGTCAAAGCCAAGCAGCTTATAACCAGCTGGATGAGTAAAGAACTTTACACCTGCCGGATCAAGTGTCTCTCCGGTTGTTTCATTCTGAGTAAGTGTTGTTGAGTACTTATATAGATGTACTGAAGTATTGGACTGTGCGTCACCAAATACTATTGATTTATTTTCTGTATCAAGATAAGAACGGCCAGGCCATGTCCATTCAGGTAATTCTCCGGCAGCACTGTACAGAGTGCCGTATGCTGTTCCCATAGCATCCCTGCCGGCATTCAAAGTCAGGTTAACAACATCAGGTCTTCTGTAAGCTTCAGAACGTTTTTCGTATACAGCCTGCATGTGTATAACCATGTTCTCATCTGAGTATCTGGCCTTTACCGTGAGTTCCTGACCTGCTGTGTAGTACACACCGGGTTCCAGAGGAGTATAACGGGGTCTGCCTGCAACAGTCACGACCTTAACGATCTGCCAGCCGCGGAACTGGTAATCAACATAATCAGAATCCGTTGAGGTCTTACCATTTACCCTTATGGATGTAGGCTCCTGCATTGCCTGTGTAGACGCACCGTCTGAGTATTTCGAATGTCCGTCCAAAGGATCAGTCCAGTCTTCAAGATTTGCTGTGATGTAGTCATTGTTATCAGCATAGAACTCGGTTGTATAAAGGATGCTGTAGCCGCCTTCCAAACGCCATTCAGCGATTAATGTAGTCTCACTGTCAGCGGGCTTTGAAAAATCAAACGGAGTATTCTGACGGACACCATCTACCACTTCATACCAAGCAAGGAATACATAGGACTCGCCGCTTCTGAGCTCACGGTATTTCTCTGTTGATACATAAGTAGCTTCCCACTGAGCACGCGGCAGAGGAACCAATTGAGGATCCCTTTCCTGTCGTGCTACTACTTCATGAACATAATACTGATAGAAAATATTCAATGATTGAGGCGTATCTTTGATATAAACTGCTGTTCGGCCGGCAGCACTGATCTTTCCTTCGCCGCCTTCAAGATTCGATTTGTAAATATAGACATATCGGTATACAGACTCAGGATCCATCTGAGCTGCTTCAATATCACTTATTTCGACATATTTGCGCTTCATATTTTCATAGCGCTCAATAGTCTGTGTTGCTTCATTGTCAAAGTATGTAGCGTAATTATTTTTCTCAGTCTCAGGAGGAAGACCAACAATTCCCAGCTGTTCTGACGTAAACCAGTCATATTCAATGGAGTTGATCACACCACCATTAGGATTAATGTTGATCGGATAAGAGACCAAAGACCACTTAGCGTAAATAACTTTATTTGCGGCAGGCATTGTTTCGTTAGCAAAATCAAACGGTACAGAACCGGCTGCATCTTCGTACCAGCCATCAAAGTAGTAATTGGAATTGGGCGCTGCAGGAGCTTCTGTTCCACTGTAAGACGCAAGGCTCTTCTCGTACGGGATATTGCCATAAACCTGTGCGGCAGGAGCACTTCCTGCAAGTGAAGGCGGATAGTTAGGAGAAAAAGTCAGTTCGCTGGTTTTTCTTGAATAATAGAATTCGGCTACACGTGTTCCGCCTGAGACTCTTTCGCCCTCACCAAAGCCAGTATAAGCAGGTGCATTCTGCTGACCAATTTCCTGGTTGCTGGAACGCGCAGTAAAACTGTCTGCCAAGTAATAAGTCTTGTTGTTCCTGGTAACTAAATCCAGTCCGGAATAATCTACACCATCGAGAGTTTCCCAGTAGATTTTGTATGTCCAGTCATAAGGTATGCTGGTTCTGTAACTGGCAATAAGGAAGTTTCCATCAGGTGAATCAGTATAACCAAGGATCTTTTCATCCATAGTTGAAACTACACCCTTTACAGTATCGTTTTGTCCAGGACTGCCATATAAGCCGGCATTAGCCATCATCCACCAGCCGGATAAATATCTGTTGTTATTAGGAAACTTTGAATATTCCGGCCAAGCACTTGAGATATCAAAACCATAATTTGCAGTTATAACGTAGAAATAATAACGGTAGCCGTTATAATCTGCATAACTGATCTTGCCTGCATCATATGTACAGAGAGATGACAACTGTGATATTCCGGAATCGTCCCAATTTATACCTGAACCAGCCGTACAATAAGATTGCCAGGTAATCGTATTTGGAGGAGTAAATCTGTTGCTTAATGTAGGAACCCTGAAGTATCCTGTCTCAGTTCCGTTATTAGCTAACTGACGTCTTGCAAAGATAAACTTCAAATTATAGGTAATACGGTCATAGTAAACATTGATAACCGTACCGCCCTGAGGATCAATGGTTCCGAGGTTTTCACTGCGGCTATATTGGAAACCGGTGTAATTCATGCCAAGCAGATTGAGATTGCTTACATTTACAGTTTGATTATTGTCATTAACATAAGAACCGGAGTAATTTCGCAATACTGCTTCTGTTACCGGATTTGCGGTATTCCAATCCTCATCGAAATAGTAAGTCTCAAAATCGTATTTCTTATTTGCATCTGAAATACCGGCTTCATCTGTAACCTTCTGCTTCCAGATTACGACCTTATATTGCGCCGTAATATTCGGAATCCATTTAGCATAGAGAGTCTTGCTGTCAAGCTCATCATAAGCGTAGATCTTGCCATTTGATACCTTGAAACCAGCCTCGTTAATAGAGGCCTCTGTTCTGACTGTTCCTTCAGCATTAGTGACTTGAACGCCGGCACCGTCAGCTTCGGTATACCAGCCTCCAAATATGAAGCCGTTTCTGGTTGTCGTAGGCAAAGAAGTCAAAGCATACTCATCACCTTCAGCATCATCGCTGGTGAAGATTAGCTGAGGCTTTACGAACAATGCACCATTTCCGCTGGGACCGATATTGAAATTGATATAACGGGCCTGAACAAAGTGCGGATAAAGATCGATAGTCTCTGCACCTGCTGTGAGATATGTGCCGTCCTTGCCCGGCTGAATGATCTCTTCGTTATTGGAATCGATAGTTCTGATAAGCTCCCAATTAGGATTCTGTGCTGTTCCGGTATTTCTCTCCCAACCGATGAATACAACGTGTACGGGATCGCTGCTTGGAGACTGTATATCACTTACCTTTACTTCAGTCTGATGGCTGCTTCCAAGAACGATGAGCTTACGTGAAAGAAGTGTCTCGCCTGTAGTCGAGTCATAAGATCCGAGATGGAAGTTAACGAAGTAATAGTTGCTGTAGATAGGCGCGAGATATACATGAGCGCATCCTTCAGAATCGACATCGGTACATGTGCCGGAAGCATTGCCTACAGTCCACTTGATGGATGTGATTGTAGAGCCTGATTTAACTGAGCTGACAGTTACATCCTTATCGAGTTCGATACGGATAGGATCTGTTAACGGCCAGCTGTATTTAATTGTGCCGCCATATGTCTTACTGGAATTATTAAAGGTAACCGAATCCTCAGACATATCGACTGTATACCATCCGTAGAAGTATGTGTTCTGGGTATTCATCGGCGCTTCGATTGATTCGAGCTTATCGCCGTCACGGACGATCATGGAGACCTGCTTATTGCCTGCCTGAGGATCGGTTGCCTTGTTGGTAAAAGTATAAGGAGCAGATGTGTATTCATCGCCATTAGGCTGATAGTCTTCTTCAACTGGTGCGATGAAGTGGAACTGGACACGGGGAGTAACAACTTCTCCTCCCTCATGCTCAATGATGACATAAACGCTGAAGTGACCGGCTTCAAATTCAACCTTACCGTTTTTGACCTCAGCGTCAATTTTTTCGATTTTCTTGTTCTTGATGTCGACCGGCTTGCCACTCTCTGCGAGCTCGTCAGGAACATAAATGACTTCGGCTTCATTTTTTGTAACACTGTTACATTCGTCTGATGCAACCTCGATCTTGAGGGGCTCAGCGGGCTGCCATTCGTTGCCGTCTTTGTCGAAAACCTTGATATCATAGGCTGCTATAACCTTTGCACCGCTTACTTTGACCTCTACGCGCTCTGCAGTTACTCTTACGTCTTCCGGTAAGAGGCCTGTTACATAAATATCAGCGCCCTCTGCCTTGATCTTGCGCTCTTTAAGCTCAACATCAGTCTTGGAGGGCTCTGTTTCTACTGTCGTTGTTTCAGAAGGCTCTGTCTCTGCTGGTTCTGTTGCCTTCTCTGTTTCAACAGGTTCTGTCTCTTCTGTATTTGATTCAGTGGGCTCTGTTGCCTCGGCTGTAGTTTCTGTTGTCTCTGTAGTCTCTGCTGTATTCTCCGGTTCTGTCGCAGCCGTTGTTTCTGAAGTTGTCTCTGCGGGTTCTTCCTTGGCTTCTGTATCGGTGGGTTTTGTTACCTCGGGAGCTTTTGTCTCTTTTGGCTCTGTCGCCTTCGGTTCAGCCTTGGGAGCCTCGCTCTCGGCCGAAGGTGTTTCCTCACCTTCGACCTCATCAGCGAATACGGTTTTTATGGAACCAAAGAACTGGCCGGCTTTGTCATAAGCCAGAACGATGGACGCGGTCATAGCAGCAACCAGGATGATTGCGATGGCCTTTTTGAGTAATAAGCGGATGTCTATGCGCTTCATAATCATGTCCTCATTACATAATTTGCCCAGTCTTACAATCCGATGATAGCAAAGCACTAGGGACAGAAAGGGGACAAAAATAAAATTAATTTGCTAATAAGAAATAATAGAAAAATAGCGAAAAAACGAGAAAAAGCGAGAAAATGCGCGAAAACCGTTTGATTTTTGTCAATTTTCGCGTTAAAATTCCAATCCTGCGTAAATTTATATATATATGGGAAATAGGAATTTATTTTATGACACAGATTAAAGACACATCATTCAGAAAGAAGCTTATCTCGCTGATCCTGCCGATGACACTGCAGAACTTCGTGTTCGCATTGGTACCGGTATCGGATGCCATCATGCTGCTCTTCCTCTCACAGGATTCAATGGCAGCTGTATCACTTGCTACACAGGTCGTACTCGTACTGACCCTGTTTACCATGTCCATCACAGCAGGCGGCTCTATGTTCGCTGCGCAGTACTGGGGCAAGGGTGACAATAAATCGATCGAAAAGGTTTTCGGTTACATGTTCGCATTGTCGCTCCCTGTTGTTATCGTATTCTTCTGCTGCGGCATGTTCATGCCTGAAGGCGTAATGAGAGTATTCACCAACGAGCCCGAGCTCATCGCTAACGGAATCCCTTATATCAGGATTGCGTCATTTTCGTATGTCTTCATGACACTCGCATCTGTTTTCGAGACTCTCCTTAAGAACGTCGGATTCGTTAAGGAATGCACGATCGCAAGTGTTGTTATCGTATTCCTGAACATCATCCTGAACGCCATCCTGATTTTCGGTCTTATCGGCGCACCCAGAATGGGATCTGCCGGAGCTGCTCTTGCGACAACGATCTCAAACGGCGCAGGATTCCTTCTCTGCGTAATATTCATCCTTGTGAAAACGAAGTTCAGGCTTAAGTTCAAGAACATCTTCCATGTCGATCTGGACTTAAGAAAGAGATTCTCCAAATACACACTCCCCTACCTTCTGAATTCACTTCTCTGGGGATTTGGCTTTACCATGATCACTGTAATCATGGGACACCTGGGCTCTGATGCTGCGGCTGCCAACGGCATTGCCGCGATCGTCAAAGACCTCGTCTCCTGCCTCTGCTTTGCTATCGCAGGCGGAAGCGTCATCATCATCGGCAACGAACTTGGTGCCGGCAGACTTGAGCAGGCTAAGGAATACGGTGATAAGCTCTTTAAGATCACAGTTATCTCCGGAATTGTTCTGGGACTTGTTGCAGCTGCGTCAGCTCCTCTTGTACTCTACTTCGTTAACCTGACAGAGACAGCTGAGCACTACCTGTTCATCATGCTCCTGATGTGCAGCTACTACATCCTTGGAAGATCGATCAACTCCACGCTCATCAGCGGCATCTTCTCTGCAGGCGGAGACACAAAGTTCGGCTTCATCTGCGACACCGTCACAATGTGGGCATTTATCGTGCCTTTTGGATTTATCTCAGCATTCGTCCTGAACTGGCCCGTAATGGTCGTCTACTTCATCTTAAACCTCGACGAGATCGTTAAGATCCCTGTCGTAATCGCCCACTACAAAAAATACAAATGGGTGAAGAACATCATCAACGAAGAAGTATAAATAATAAAGAAGCCGCCTTACGAGGCGGCTTTCTTATTATCTTGCGTAATCAGTATGTTCGAATGATTCGTAGAGAGCGATGATCTCTTTCTTCAAAGAGATAAATATGCGGCCCAGGTGCGGATCGAAGTGGTGTCCCAGTTCCTGTCTGATGATCTCGAAAGCCTCGTCGTAGGTCATTGGATCCTTGTAATAACGGCGGCTTGCAAGAGCATCGAAAACATCTGCCAGAGCCATTATCCTTGCCTCGAACGGGATGCTCTCACCTCTTAACTGGTCAGGATAACCTGTGCCGTTGTACTTCTCATGGTGATAGTGGGCAACATTGGTAGCTACTCTTACGAATTCCTTATCCTCAACGTCTTCAAGGACCTTGCTCATGATCTTCGCGCCGTAAGGGGCGTGGATCTTCATCTTCTCATATTCCTCATCAGTAAGGCCGGAAGGTTTTCTTAAGATAGCGTCATCAACGGCAATCTTACCAAGGTCATGGAGAGGTGCGGCGTTGATTACTGAATCCCAGTAATTCTCGCTCATATTGTAGTCGTCGAGCTTACGGAGGTGCTCAACGAACAAAGCAACGCAGGCAGATGTCCTGTTGATGTGACCGCCCGTGGAGTTGTCACGTGATTCGATCATGGCCGCCATGCCGAGAATAGTGGACATCTGCATCGACTTGGCTCTCTTGGTCTGACGCTCTACCTCACGCTTCAAAGATTCACCCTTAAAGCTCATGGACTCGATCATGTTATGCTGCTCGGTGTCGTCAATGAGCTCTACCAGGTATCCTGAAACGTGTTCTTTGAATAATCCGAAATGAATGAAGCTCATCTCACATTCAAGGTGGCGCCTCTCACTTGGGCTTCTGTCATTGATCACGATAGCCTTCTTGAATTTGCTCTGAGAATTCTCGCTTTCTGAAGATTCTTCAGCATTCTTGGCGATCCATTTAAGGAGATCCTTCAGCGCGTAATCCTTAGGGATGATCTTGGAGTCGATCCTTGAATTCTTGATCTCAGGGAAGAATTTCTGGGCCACGGCGTTGCTTCCCACATACTTAAACTTCCTGTCCAAAACAAGATAGCCGAATGTACTGAGTTCGTCGATCTTCTCCTGAACGCTTAAGTTAACGTTGTAGATCGTGGATCTGGCGACAACGTAGTCGAGCATCAGCGTGCAGATAAGATAGAAGAACGGAATGATCTCGACCTTAAGATCGAACAATTTTGAGCTAAGATAAACCAGCATTACGCCAAACAGAGAACCTGCATAGGTGACCATGAGTCTGAACGAAGCGCTTCGCTTGCCGAGATAAGTCAGGATAGTAAAGAATGCAGCAAGTCCGACCTCTACCGCCAGGATTATGTATCTGATGTAATAGATCTGGGCCGGCTCCTTAATAAGGAATGAAGGAGAACCGGGAACGAACTGGACTGCAGCATAGAAATAAGGAAGTCTGTCCGTAAGCATTACGGATGTAAATACAATGATATTGATAACGAGGATGACGATCGAGAACCATGTAGGAACTTTGGAATCCGAATAGTCGATCAGGATATATACTATAAGGAGAGGCAGGAATATTCCGCCGACGTAAGCCAGGGTATTGGCAAGGAGTGCTTCCTGAACATTTCTGGAACACGAAAGGATGAAGTAACCGGAGTTGCTGATCGTGACACAAACGGACATCAAAACCTCAAGTGTATTGGCGCCACGTCTCGTAAAGAGAACGAGCGCAAAAGTAGATAACATGCTGAGTAGCATTACTACTCCCAATACGATCGAATATATACCCATGTTCACCCTGTTTAAAATAAAAGCACTAAACCTAATATATTTTACCGCAAATTCGCTATAAAGTGTTATTATTTTTGCTGTCCAATTAGATAATTTTACTAAAACTAAGGTCAAAAATAGGGAGAAATGTCTGAAAAATGCTTAAAGACGACGTTCTAAAACTCATCTCCAGAGAGGATGATTACATCTCAGGAGAGGCAATAAGCCGCAAGCTGGGTGTCACCAGGGCAGCTGTAAATTCGGCTGTAAAAGCTCTCAGAGACGAGGGATACGAGATAACTTCATCCACTAACAAGGGTTATCTTCTGACCAAGAGCCCGGACATTCTCTCCAAAGGTTCGGTTTCAGTCTTTCTTCCGGATGCCTTGATCCCCAATGTTCATGTTTTCGAGTCAGTCGACTCCACAAATAATGTACTTAAGGACATGGCAAGGAACGGCGCTCCGTCCGGCACTGTCGTTATCGCAGACTGCCAGACAGGCGGAAAAGGCAGACGCGGCAGGAGCTTCTCCTCCCCCAAGGGCGTCGGAGTGTATTTCTCCTACCTGTTCAAACCCGAGTCAGGCTTTGATAAGATCGCAAATCTCACCAGCTGGACTGCTATCGCGGTGTCTGATGCGATCTACAACGCCTACGGCGTCGACTCACAGGTCAAATGGGTAAACGACCTTCTCATGAACAGGAAGAAGATCTGCGGGATCCTTACAGAAGTTACGGTCGAGGCTGAAAGCGGTCTTATCGACAGCTGCATCATCGGTATCGGCATTAATGTCAACGAGCAATCCTTCCCTGAGGAGTTATCCCGGATTGCCACTTCCATCTCACTCGAAAACGGCAATAAGACATTCAACCGTTCCAAGCTCGCAGCTGAGCTCATCAGGGCGATGGGCGATATCGCATACAGATGGCCTGATGATGAATACTATCTTAACCGTTACCGCAAGAGCAACGTGACGGTCGGAAGCAAGATCGTGGCTTATCCGCAGCTCGCTGAGAACAGTCAGGGGCGCTCAGGAACAGCTATAGCCATTAATGAGGATTTTACTCTTAAGGTTAAGTTCGATGACGGCTCTATTGAAGATTTGAGGAGCGGAGAAGTAAGCGTCCGCGGCCTTTACGGTTACACCTGATACTCAGACGCAGATATAATCCTTTATCCTGTTATATTTTGAGTCACCTATTCCGGTGACGTTCTTGATGTCCTCTATTTTCTTAAAAGGATTCTTTGCTCTGTAATCAACTATCGCCTGCGCCGTCACCCCTCCGATCCCCGGCAGGGTCTTGAGCTCGTCCACCGTTGCCGTATTGATGTTGACTATGCTTATCACGGTGCTTCCGGTATCAGAAGACCCTCCCTGCTGATTGCCCCAGACATATACACCGTCCTGCCTGATTATGTCGCCGCCGTTAAAGCCACTCGCAGTCTCATCCCTGGACGGGATATATATCGACATATTGCCGGTTATCTGATAGACGAAGTTGATATTATTCACCGAAGCTTCGTCCGTAAGACCTCCCGCATCTTCAATGATGTCATTCAGCATCACGCCTTTTGGAGCTTCGTAGATGCCTGGATTTATGACTTCGCCGCAGATATAGACACTTACGAGCTGGACTTTCTCAGTTTGGGAAGCTGATGCTGACTCCGATACAGAGGCAGGCGTCTCAGAAGGTTCAGGCGGAGTACTCTCCTCAGCCCTTATCACCTCAGTCTTCCCGCTCTTAAATGCGCTTATGGTAAAGTCTGTATTTCCCTTGAATACCAGCTTATATACGGCACTCAGGATTATCACCAGAATGAATGCCAGAGGATAGATCAGTTTCCGGATTTTAGCAGCGGCGCTCTTTTTCATAGGTAGAGCATAACACCCTTCTTTGTCGGTTTTTACCGACAAAACCATACAAAAACCGACAAGGAATTTCCTTGCCGGTCTCAAACATTACTTTAAATAAATTACTATAAGAGTTACTCTTCGCCCTCTCTGCGCTTTGTCTCCCAGAACTTCTCGATATTGTAGTTCTCACGCTCTTCCCTGCCCATGACATGAACTACAACGTCCTTATAATCCAAAAGGATCCACTTGTCGCCTGAGCGGCCTTCGATGTGGTCGGGAGTGATATCGTAATCCTTCTTAAGGACATACTCTACTTCATCAGCCAGAGACTTGATCTGTGTGGTCGAATTACCGCTTGCAAGAACGAAATAATCAGCGAGTACTGTCTTTCCTGTTAAGTCTATCGTCTCAATATCGATACCCTTCTTTGAATCAAGAATGTCAACGATCTTAGCGGCTAATTCTTTTGTGTCCATTATTTATCTCCTTGGATTTATTAATAGTTTGATTGTATCACAATAACGCCTTACATATGTAAGTCTTTCATCATCAGGACCGTCATCGGGTGGATATCTCTTCCCTGCGATACGAACTTGTCCCTTACGGCGGCTGCCGTCATTCTCATCGCGCTGTCGAGATCTATCTCAGCAGCAGTCCTGATGGGTGTCAGATCAGTATAGTTTCTGGAAGGTTCGATCTTATCTGCGAGGTATACGATCTTCTCAAGAAGAGTCATGTTGCCTCTACCCGTCGTGTGATAGCAGATGGCATCAAGGATCTCTTTATCTTCAATACCTAATTCTTTCCTCGCGAACGTTGCGCCCGCAGGTGAATGGAGGAGCTTTTTCTCAGTAAACAGATCGCCTGAGTATTCTTTTGCGAGCTCTGTCTGCTTCTCGAGAGGGAGTTCTTTCGCACAGTCGTGAAGAGCGCCTGCAATAAGCGCCTTATCCTTGTCACAGCCGAAGACATCAGCCAGATGCGCGGAAAGATAGCCTACGTTAAGCGTGTGGAGAAGCCTTTTCGCGCCCAGATACTTATACATCCATACTGAGCACTCGTAAAACTGCCTGCGTGCCTCATCAGAAACGCCTTCGAGCTTAGTATTCTCAGTATAAAGAGCATGTCTTGCTATGAATTCCCTTGCAGGTTCCGGCACCATCGAAAAGTCACCGGAAGAAGTGATCCCCGATGAGGAACATTCAACGCCGTTAAGGCGGAATATCTCTACTTTTCCTCCGAGATTCTTCCTTATAGATTCAGCTGCCCTTTCAACATCAGTCGTATCGCCGGGTCTTGCAGCTGCTAAAAGTGCCGCGTGATTTAAGATCTCGCCCGGGTTATACCATGTCTCGAAAGTTCCGAGCGTATCAGAACCCATGATCCAGAAGAATTCATGAGGCTCTTCGGCTTTCTTTTTCTTGACGCCGTTCTTTAAAAGGAACTCCTTTATATATTCTTCTGAAGTAAGCTTCTTAAGAACTACAGCCGTATAGCTTACGCCTTCTATGCCGTATTCCACATCGCTTACATAGCAGTTCTTGATGCCAAGGCCTTCTATGGTCTCTGCCATCATGTAAAGGCGGTACGGGGGCGGAAGCTTATTTGCATAGAGCTTGAAATTATTTCTGACCGAAGGAATAACGATCACAAGATCAATGTATCCGCTCTTTAACGCGGAATTTACCATTGCTATGTGACCGTTGTGAACCGGATCGAATGAGCCTCCGTAGATGCCTATTCTCATTTATTAACCGAGTGTCCTTCCTATATCGTGGCGGAAGTGCATATCCTTGAAGGAGATCTTTGCGACACCTTCATATGCGCCGTCGATTGCTTCATCAAGGGTGTCTGCCTCATCATATACGCAGAGAACACGTCCGCCGCTGGTAACGAGCTTGCCGTCCTTAAGTGCGGTGCCTGCCTGGAATACGATCTTGCCGCAGGTATCGATGCCTGTGATCTCGTAGCCCTTTGCATAGCTCTGCGGATATCCGCCGGATGCCATGACAACAACGCAGGAGCACTTATTCTTCCACTTGAATTCGACCTGGTCGAGCTTGCCGTCGATTACAGCATCGACTATATCGAGGAGGCTGTTCTCCAGGAGAGGCAGTACTGCCTGAGCCTCAGGATCTCCGAAACGTGCATTGTACTCAACAACCTTCGGTCCTTCAGGTGTAAGCATGAGGCCGAAATAGATAACACCCTTGAAAGGTCTTCCCTCTTTCTTGAGAGCTTCGACTGTAGGTGTGATTATCTCGTTCTGGATGCGTGCCTTAAGTTCATCTGTCATGTCGGCACCGGGTGTAACAGCGCCCATTCCGCCTGTGTTAAGGCCTTCGTCGTGATCGTATGCTCTCTTGTGGTCTCTTGAAGATACCATCGGAACACATGTATTGCCGTCAGAGAAAGCAAGGACTGTAAGCTCAGGACCTGTCATGCACTCCTCGATAACGATCGTGGAGCCTGCGCTGCCGAACTTCTTATCTTCCATCATGTCCTTAACTGCCTGCTTAGCCTCATCAAGGGTCTGGGCAATGATAACGCCCTTGCCGAGAGCCAGGCCGTCGCACTTGATAACGATAGGCATAGGCTGTGTCTCAAGATAATCGAGAGCTGCCTTCTCATCTTCGAAGATCTCATACTTTGCAGTAGGTATCGAATACTTCTTCATGAGCTGCTTGGAGAAAGCCTTCGAGCTCTCAATGATCGCTGCATTAGCCTTGGGGCCGAATGCTCTGAGGCCTGCTTCTTCCATCCTGTCGACCATACCGAGTGCGAGCGGATCGTCCGGAGCTACGAAAACGAGATCAAACTGCTCTTTTTTCGCGAAGTCGACCATGGAATCCAGATCTGTAGCCTTAATATCAACGCATGTAGCGATAGAAGCAATACCGCCGTTGCCGGGCGCACAGTAAAGCTCCGTTACCCTGGGATCCTGCTTGAGCTTCCAGCAGATAACATGCTCTCTTCCGCCGCCGCCTACTACGAGTACCTTCATTTATATATCCTCCGAATTGTTTGTTTTTCGATTACTTAAGATAGTGCATCCAGGATTTAGCGCCAGTCTCTGTCATGAGCTGTGCGATATCCTTATGCTTAATGCCGCTTACGAGGATCGCTTCCTCAGAGAGGTAAACGCAGCTGTAGCCCTTTACCACTGCTTCTGCGGCATTGTCGACTCTGATCACGATATCGGTGATGATCTCATCGTAAGGTGTGATATCAACGCTCTCAGAAGTCCATGCTCTTGCTTCAGAAGGATTGCCCATTGCAGCCTCAAGAACGTCACCGCATACTGCAGATGCCGTAGGGAGCGTGCCTGCGCCCTGACCATAGAACATAGCCTGACCCAGGCTGTTGCCGTCAACCATTATCGCATTGAAAACGCCGTTGACGTTATATAAGAGATTGGTCTTGTCTACCAATGCGGGAGCAACATAAGCGACAGGCTTTTCGCCAGCTTCATAAAGAGCGATGAGCTTTATGTCGCAGCCGATGGATGCTGCGAATGTCATATCCTCTGTCGTAATCGCGGAAATGCCTTCAGCAGAGATCTTCTCAGGTGCGATGTAATCACCGTCATTTGCGATCGTTGAAAGGATCGAGAGCTTTCTCTGTGCATCGATACCGTCGATATCCGCAGAAGGATTAGCCTCTGCAAAACCGTTCTCCTGTGCCTGCTTTAAAGCCGTAACAAAATCCACTCCCTCGTCTTTCATCTGGGAGAGAATGTAATTCGTTGTGCCGTTAACGATACCTGCGATCTTCGTGATCTTGTTTGCAGCAAGGCACTTATAGAGAGGTCTGATGATCGGGATTCCGCCGCCTACTGCAGCTTCGAAGAGATAGCAGCAGTTATGCTCTTTTGCGATCTGAAGGAGCTCGGGACCCTTTGTGGATACCAGTTCCTTATTGGAAGTTACGACGCTGATGCCCGAAGACAGAGCTCGCTTTGTGTATTCATAAGCAATCCTCGCACCGCCTATAGTCTCGACTGCAATCTGTATGTCGCTTCCGAAAACTTCGTCAGCGTCATGTGTTACAAGATTTGCGAATCTGCTGTCAGGAAAATCCCTGATATCAAGGATGTACTTAACGTTGATCTCTTTGCCGATACGCTTGGAGATAACATCCTTGTTGACGTCCAGAGTCTCGGCAACGCCTGAACCGACCGTACCGAAGCCCATAATTGCGATGTTGATAGCCATTTCTTTAATGTTCCTTTCGTTATTCCCTGCTCAGGATCATGCACTTGCGCACACCCGCGAGCTTAGAGATATCATTGATTATGTCGTCAACTGTACCATACATCGATACTGTCTCAATAGAGATCGAGATATCGGCAAGGCCGTTGATCGGAATATTCTGATTGATAGTCAGGATATTAGCGCGCGATTCCGCGATAGTCCTTATTATCTCTGATAAGATGCCCTGGAAGTTCTCAACAGACAGAAGGAGTGTAACCTTCTTGCCGCTGGCAGCCTCATAGAACGGCAGGACTGAATCCTTATACTTGTAGTATGCACTTCTGGAGAGCCCGGTCTTTCTGACGGCTTCGTTTACGGAAGTGGATTCGCCGGTGTTAAGGCGCTGCTTAACTTCCATTACCTTAATGAAGACTTCAGGCAAAACTCTTTTGTCGACGAGGAAATATTCGGGGTTATCCTGATGCATAAGGTCAAGACCTTTCTATGAGATTTTCGCGCCCAAGTATACTTCCACAGACGGACATTTGTACGCGCCTGACAATATTAACACGATTACATGGTGTTTTCAACGAATTATAATTAATAAGGTGAATTGCACGGGATTTATTCGTTACCGTACATTCAAATTCTTTAAAAACGACTATTTTGATTGGACTTCTAAGCGACGGTCCCGTTTTCGAGGTCATCTGAATGTGTTCGTCTGAATGTTCGTCTAAAACAGGAGATTTAAACGAACAAATAGGCGGAAACAGCCAAATGTTGCCAAATTGTTCGTCTAAAACAGGGAAAATAGACGAACAATTAGACGAACAGCAACCTGCACACCGGAATAATCAGCCCAATTCTTCCTTCAGCTTTTCCGCCATGGCCCTTGAAGCCTTGCCCCTGTGGCTTATCGAATTCTTCTGTTCCTTGGTCATCTGGGCCGTGGTCATGCCGAATTCGGGCACATAGAAGATAGGATCGTAGCCAAAGCCGCCGTCGCCCATGGGCTTCTCATGAAGAACGCCGCAGACTTCGCCCCTTACGGTAAACTCGGAGCCGTCAGGTCTTACGACCGCGATGCTGCAGACGAACTTAGCGGTTCGCTTGTCTTCGGGCACGTCCTTAAGCATCTCGAAGATCTTTGCAAACTTCTCGGGATATGTGGAATCCTCACCGCAGAATCTAGCGGAATAGATGCCCGGAGCGCCGTCGAGCGCGTCGATGCAAAGTCCGGAGTCATCGGCCATGACGTATGCGCCTTTTGCCAGAGCGTGTACGGCGCGCGCCTTGATAAGAGCATTCTCTTCAAAGGTCTTGCCGTCCTCAACGATGTCGGGATCAAAGCCCTCTTCCTTCATTGTCGTAACGACAAAAGGTGTGCCGTCCAATATCTCTGCGATCTCTCTTGCCTTGTCCTTGTTGGATGTCGCAAGAATAAGTTTGAATTCCGTCATATAAGCCTCCATGCCTTGGGATACATATTTTTAGCGGTCTGTCCGTTGATCTTGGCAAAGCCCAGCGGATAGTCTCCGATGCCTACAAGAATTGTTCCTGAAGCCTTAAGCCCGTCTTCAGGAGTAACTGATATCGTCTCACCTCTTAAGTACTTAAGGAGCCTGTCGTCATCACGGGATAAGCCCAGATATGAGTCATCACGGATCTCAGATCTGTCTAAAGCGAGCGCTATGCTGTTGGAGGGCTCGAAAACCTTCTTCCCCGACTTCAAAGGCTTGATATCACCTACATAAAGGCCCGTCTTTACGACCTTGAGGCCCTTAAAGAGCTTCTCGTCAAAAGTCATCTGGAAGATGCCCGTGCCGTGGCAGATGAATTCGCCTTTGAGGATGTCTTCCCTGCCCTTATCCGATAAGACTTCATCGAGCATGCCCATTGCAGCTTCGACGTTCTTGTCCCTGGATTTGACCTCGCGGTTGATAAGATATTCACCTGCGGATTTAAGGTCTTTCTCCTCACCCTTAACGATATGGACGCAGAAATGACCGTCGCCTTCGGATAAATGCGGCCAGATCCTCATGGAACCGGGAAGGATAGAATCTTCGCCGCCGTGAGTGATGCCGGTGATCTCAGGATGAGCTTTAACGTGATATTCGGGATGGCGCTCAATGAAGCGCTTAATCTGGTTCTCGTCTTCGTCAACGCAGAAAGTGCATGTGGAGTAAACGATGGAGCCGCCTTCTTTAAGGCATTTGTGGGCCGCTTCGAGGATAGATTCCTGCAAAGGAACACAGACCTTCGGGCCGTAGTTCATGTAGCTCTTAACGGCGCCAGGATCTCTTCTGAACATACCCTCTCCTGAGCATGGAGCATCGATAAGGATCTTGTCGAAGAACAGAGGAAGCCTGGACGCAATATTCTCGGGCGTCTCATTGAGGATAACGGCGCCCTTGATGCCTGAACGCTCTATGTTGCGGAGAAGCGCTTTGGAGCGGTCGAAACTGATCTCATTAGCAACAAGGATACCTTCGCCCTTCATGTCTTCGCCGAGCCTGCAGGCCTTGCCACCCGGAGCGGCACAAAGGTCTAATACTATCTCGCCTGGCTTTGCAGCCATAACCTGTGCAGGAAGCATTGCTGAAGGCTCCTGGGGATAGTAAACGCCGGCATGGTAAAGAGCTTCTTTGCCGCCGGTCTCATTATTGATGTAATATCCGCCGGAGCACCACGGGACAGGATTCTCGCCCTCTCCAAGCTCATTAAGGAGCGCGTGCTCTTCATCAGCGGTATTTATTTTGCTTCTCGAGAATCTTATTCCCTTCAAAGGCTCTTTTTCGAAGCTCTCATAGAATCCTTCCTGCGGTACATACGTATAACGCGAGAAGAAATCATTCATCTCATTTAAGAACTCTTCGGGAAACTTCATCTATGCCTCACAGATTAAGGAAATCCGCACACTTGAAGGCAAGGCGCTTGATGACATCGACGTCAAAAGGCGACTCGATGCCGGACTTCTTTATGAGATTTAAGAATGTATCGCTGCCGCCCAACTGGCAGAGCGTATTGTACTTCTCCAATGCGACCTTCAGATCTGTTCTGGACTCATCCCAGAGCTCAAGAGCGCAGATCTGCGAGAGGCAGTAATCGATATAGTAGAAAGGCGTTGTGAAGATATGGTCTTTCTTCATCCAGGCGCCGCCCAGTGCATGGAAAGGCGTGTCATTTGCATCGTATTCGGTAAACGGCTGGTAGGACTGCTCCAACATTCTCCAGATCTCATGGCGCTCGTTGGGTGTCATGTTCGGATTGTCGTAAATAATGTGCTGGAACTCATCGACCATACAGCCGTAAGGCAGGAACAAAAGACCGTCCGTCATGTGGAGCTCACAGTACTGTTCAGCCTGATTGCCGTAGAAGATGTTCATGAAAGGATAAGACATGTATTCCATCGATGTCGAGTGGATCTCACATGTCTCAAGCGTGGGAGAAAGGCACTCCACAAACGGCGAAGATTCAGCGCCTGCAAGTGCTGCATAGGCATGTCCACCCTCGTGGATAACAGTCGCAACGTCATCGAAAGTGCCGTTGCCGTTCATGAAGATAAACGGAATGCAGTAATCCTCAAGATACATGCAGTAGCCGCCCGTGGACTTAACGGGACGGGACAGAAGATCCGTATAGCCGTGGCCCGAGAGGATATCGAAGAAACTCGGATTAGCACCGAACATCTTGCGGAAGAACTTGCCTGCAGCTTCCTCATAAGTATCCTTGCTGATAACCGGTGCAGGGTTGCCGTCCTTGAAAAGGCAAGGCAGATCGTGGAACATAAGCTCATCAACACCGAGCCTGTCCTTCTGGAGCTTTCTTATCTGCACCGTAAGCGGAACAATATATTTCTTGATGTTCTCCCTGAAAGAAGCAACCTCTTCCCTGGTGTAATCGTAGCGCTCCATGCGCTTATAGCCGAGCTCTGTAAAGCTCTCATATCCGAGCTTTCTGGCAGCCTGTGTCCTTACCTTTACGAGGTCATCGTAGATAACATCGTAAGTATCTTTACGGGACATGTAGTACTTATCGAGCGCGATATGAGCCTCTCTTCTGACCTTCCTGTCCGTTGACTGGAGATAAGGCTGGATAAGGCTTAAATTAAGCGTTTTCTTGCCGAACGGGATCTCAGCTTCGGACTGCTTCTGGGAGTACTCGTTCTCGAGCTTGGATTCCTCTGTGAGGTCATCTATTACCTCGCTTGAGATGATCTCCCTCTGGTTCTTGGCCTTGCGGAAGATCATGGGGCCGTACTTGACCTTCAGTGAATCAGCACAGGGCGCCGTAAGAAGGCCTGATAAAACGGCGGATGAGAGCTCCTGGACTCTGGCTGTTGCCTCGTCGAAGAACGCCATCTCGTTATTGTAGAATTCGTTTGAAGTATCGAGATCGTGGAGGATCTGGCAGAGCGCATACTGTGTGTCGAAAGAGCTTATCGCTATCTCATACTCACCTATCGCCTCATCTGCCGCCTCGATGGTCTTGGCGGTCATGAGCCTTAATCTAACGGCTTTTACTGTCTCCGTGAACTTATCAAGATCAGGTCTTGTGTATTTCAGTTCCTTAAAATCAGGTACCGAGCTGTTAGTTGTGTTCTCCATCGATCTGCCTTTCTAATTACATCTTCTCGACAACGCCGATTCCGAGCATATCAAGTCCGGACTTGATTGTGTCTGCAACTGCCTCGCAGAGCTTGAGTCGTGCATCTCTTAATTCGTCTGAATCGCAGTTTAAGATCCTGGAATTGTTGTAGAAGCGGTTGAAGTTCCTTGCGATAAGCGAGATCTGGCGTGAGATCATGAAAGGCTCATAGCTCTCAGCAGCCTTAACGACCGCATCTTTGAAGTCAGCAAGGCTTCTGATAACCGCATACTCATCTTCAGCCGTAAGCCCAGCTGCGGCATCAACAGAGCCCTTAAAGCCCTGATCTTCAGCCTTCCTCAGGATCGACTTGATCCTCGCATATGTGTAGATGAGGTAAGGTGCTGTATCGCCCTCAAAATCGAGCATGTCATCCCAGTCAAAGAGGATATCCTTCTCTCTTCCTGCCCTGAGATATGTATAAGAAACTGCACCGAGACCTACAACCTCAGAAACCTTTGCGATCTGCTCGTCAGTCATGTCGCCGCCACGAAGCTCGCTGTTCTTTCTGATGATCTCAGCTGTCTTCTCTGTTGTCTTATCAAGGAAATCGTCGAGTTTGATGATGTTGCCGGCACGTGTTGAGAATGCCTCAACGACCTCATTGCCGTTCTCATCCTTCTTGGGCTTGAACTTCAAAAGGCCAAAGCCTACGTGTACGCAGTCGTCAGCAAAGTCGTAGCCAGCCTTCTTGAGCACAGCGAAAACCTGCTTGAAGTGGAGCTGCTGCGGAAGTCCTACAACATAGATATTCTTGTAGAAATTGAACTCCTCATGTCTGTAGAGAACTGCTGCAAGGTCTCTTGAAGCATAGATCGTGGTACCGTCGCTCTTTACAACGAGGCACGGAGGAAGTCCCTCTTCCTCGAGCTTTACGACCTTTGCACCTTCGCTCTCTTCCAAAAGGCCCTTATCTTCAAGCATCTTAACGACGCCGGGGATCCTTGATGAATAGAAGGATTCGCCGTTGTAATTATCGAACTTGATGCCCATTCTCTCATATGTCTTCTCGAAAACCTGGAGTGACAGGTCTCTGAAGCGCTGCCAGAGAGCTACTTCCTCAGCTTCGCCCTCTTCGAGCTTCCTGAAATTATCTCTTGCAGTGTCTTCGAGTTCCTTTTCGCGCTCGGGAGATACCTTGCACTCGTCGTGGAACTTAACATAGATCCTTGTAAGCTCGTCAATAGGATTTTCCTGCATGGCTTTCTCATCGCCCCAGAGTCTGTAAGCCGTGATGAGCTTGCCGAACTGGGTGCCGTAATCGCCCAAATGGTTAAATCTGATTACGTTATAGCCGAGTCTGGAATAGATATTAGCAAGTGAATTACCTAAGATCGTCGTGAAAGCGTGGCCTACATGGAAAGGCTTGGCGATATTTGGGGATGAGAACTCAATGATGACATTTTTGCCCTCGCCGATGTTCTTATTGCCGTACTGGTCGCCCGCTTCAGTGATCTCAGAGATTACACTCTTGGCAAGAATGCCTCTGTCGATCCTGAAATTGATGTAAGGGCCGGCAGTATCAACTGTGACAGCGCCGTCAAAGCCTTTTACGAGCTCAGGAGAGTCCTTGAGTTCATTAGCGATCATGGGCGGAGCCTTGTGAAGAGTCTTTGCCAGAACGAAGCACGGGAAAGCAAAATCACCGAGCTCGAGCTTGGGCGGAATCTCGATGAGTCCTTCAACCTGGGCCTTATCCAGGCCTGTGCATGCTGCCAAATTTGTAGCTATCAAATCTTTGTAATCCATATCTGTTACTCCTTAATTACAAGTTGTTATATTAACATATTTTGGCCAAGACTGACGAGGCAATCAGGTCGATTTATTGCACTATTTGATGATTTTTTTATGCGATTTGTTAGGATATAATGCTTTTGTTATAGAAACCTTAACGAGCGAGAGGCATTCTTAATGTACTTTATATACAAGATGGCAATAGGCCTTGCGGCTGCATTTGCCATTACAATGATCCTTTTGAGACTCCTTCCCGGTGAGAAGGTCTTATTGGGACATGACCGCGGACGTAAGTTCGCCCAGGGCGCAGCAGCTAACATCGGTAAGCCTACCGGTGTCGGTTTTTACTTTATGCTGGTGTTCCTGGTGATCTCTGCCATACTCTGCTTCTTCTATAACCCGGTAACATCCGATAAGGGCCTTTTCGAGAGCGGCAATGAAGTAACAGGCCTTGCTATGGGTCTCATCGGTACCCTTGCTGCCATGATCACGGGCTGGCTCGACGACAGATCAGCCGATGCCTGGAATGAATATCTCAAAGGCGCACTTGACTTCATCGTTTCTCTAATAGGCGCATTTATCTGTGTCCATTTCTTCGGCACAAGAGTCTATATCGCTATCACAGGCACATATTTCGACTTGAATCCTATCGTTTTCTATATCCTCGCGGTAATCCTCTTCGTAGTATCGATCAACTCAACAAATGCCACTGACGGCATCGACGGCCTGTCCGGAACACTCTCGATCCTTGCGGTATTCACTACATTCCTCATGGGATTCATGGCGCTTTCCCTGCCCGACAGGAATTCGATAATTCTCCTTATCGTCTTTATTCCTTCGGTCATGGCATATCTTCTTTATAACTTCCACCCCTCGAAAATGCTCATGGGCGACGCCGGCTCCCGCGGCCTCGGCTTTTTCATCGCATTCTTCCTGATCTACTGCAGAGTGCCTCTCCTCTACTTCATCGTAGGACTTCCCTTCCTTTGTGACGGCGGCATCTCCATCGTTAAGATCACAGTCGGAAGAATAACCAAGAAGAAGATCATTCTCTTCAAGAACATCACAACACCTCTTCACGACGAACTTCGAAAGAACAGAAAGTTCAGCGTCAAGCGCGTCTGGTTCGTCCTCGTCATCGCAGCAGGCATGATCGACTTCCTCTACGTATTTGCCGCAACGCTGCTGAGGGTGTTGGGTGTTGTCCAATAAAACAGTTAATTAAATGCAAAAAGGCCGGAGAAAAACTCCGGCCTCTTTTCCCTTCTTATCTATCCCTTACATCTCTCTTACATATTTGGTTACGCGGTCATTGATGTAATTAATCGCATCGTCGAGTGAACGGTCGCCTGCATAGTATGGCGCGAGTTCTTCATCCATGAACTGAACGATCGTGTAGTCCTCGTAATAGTAGATAGAGATCGACGCGAGGCTCTCACGGAAGATACGGATCATTCCATCGGTTGAATACTTATCGCCAAAAACCTTGTCATAACCTGTTGCAGGACGGAAGACTCCACTCTTTACATTGGCTTCATAAGCTGCGTAAATATCGTTATTGTGATCCGAGAGACACTGAATGTTTTTATCCATGATCTCTTTATTGGTTACTATCTGCATGAAATTGCATTCGGCTGAA